>PHDR01000078.1 GCA_002841035.1 Bacteroidetes bacterium HGW-Bacteroidetes-12
ACAACTTAGTAATAACAAGCAACAACAAAACAGAAGTACTTAAACTAATTAAACAATGATGCCAACGGAAACATATAATTTTCGGGAAGGTTATAGATATGGGTTCAATGGTAAGGAAAAGGACGGAGAAATACAAGGCGAGGGAAACTCTTACGATTACGGCTTTAGAATCTATAATCCGAGGTTGGGTAGGTTCTTGAGTCTTGACCCTTTGGCGTTACAGTTTGTTAACCTATCACCATACAATTATGTATTTGGCAACCCTACAATGTTTGTAGACCCAAGTGGAAGGGCTCCAGAGGGTAAAAGTAGTGATGGAAATAGTGAAAAAGAATCTGGTTGGAATCAAAATCATATAGATTTATTGGAAACATTTGGAGACCCAAGTGGATTTAGTAGTATAATTGAAAATAATATAGATGTTGGTGGAAGCCGTAATACAAGTGCAAGTGCAAAAGATGAAGATGATGAAACACAACAAAACCAAGAAAATGCAACACCAGGACCGAGAGATACAAGGGTTGGAGGTATGTCAGGAGCTACTCCATATGCGATTTCTCAACAACAGGGATTACCTTATCATCCTCAAAATGTAACAAAAACATCTGAATTATTTGAGGTAAAAAATGGAGCTTACTTAATTGTTAATCCGAGAAACAATGATGATAAAATGGTTTTACTTAATAATCAAGGGTTACAAATATCAGAAATAAGACCTTTTAAATCAGAAAATTCATACCGATTTGATTTACAACCATTTATTGATAATGGTAGTTTGCTAAATAATCAATTCTATCTTCAAGTTACTCCTTTGGAGCATGTATCTATCTATAGTATTGATATTTATGAACCATACACACCCTCAATGCCAAGTTTTAGATAGCTTGGTATTGTTTTTGAATAAATTAAGTTATGAGAAACATTTTATATACTATCCTTTTATTTATTTTCTTTAAGAATGTAAATGGTCAAAATCTTCCTACAGAAGGAGTAACGAAACATGGGGTTACAATTGTAAGTGTAGAGTATCATTATGATAGAAATTTTGTATGGGAATCTTGGAGAAAGGAAGGAACATTAACGGATTCGGTAACCACTTATTATATCAAAGAAAAAACAATCAGGTCAACAGGGCGATATTTCAACTACTCTCCTGAGGGATTATGGAAATATTATTTACCAAATAAAGAACTAAAAAAAGAATATAATTACCTATCCAACATTAAAAACGTATATCAGAATAGTGATAATATGTATGATACTATATTAAGTTCGGTAGAGTTACAAGTGAGAATATTATTACAAAAGGTTTTATTTAGCAATGAATTCAAAGAAGATTACATAGCAAATTTAGGACAAAGTTATTTTAGTAATACATATGATTGTTGTTTTCCTTGGTTTGATTATAAGATTCAAACTCCTATTCCTACTGGATTTGTGATTACTTATGATAAAAAAATGGAGGATGGAGCAAGAATAAACTGTTTTAAAGTTATTGTTAGAGAAGGTGCGAACTTGGAAGAAATCTCATTGAGTGATTTATTTTTCGTACCTACTGAAGGAATAGATAGTCTAACAGTGGGCGAGTTAAACTCTCTTAATAGAATAAACTTTCCTTTATCACACGACTCTATAGTTGAGTTAGTAATGAAAAATGGATTTACAAGTAATGATATGCCTATTTCTTATAAAATAGTATGGAGTAAAGAAGGAAGTGATATTGAGCATAAGCCATATTTATTAATAAATGGTAAGGCTTTTACAGAAAAACTAACAAAGAAAGGAGGGATAGCTACCCAGAGTTATAATTATATTTTATTTGATATGAATGAGAATAAGTTTTTAAAGATAGAGCAATCAACAAAAAAATATGATAATTAGGTCATGTAACATTTTATCAGGTATCACCAAAATCAAAAAAGCCCCCCTCGCTGCCGCAAGCGTCCCGTTTGTGAGCAAAGCAAAGAATAAACTAAAACAATAAAAATTCTCGGGCTTACAGCAACAACTAATCTTATAAACTTATAAACTTATAACCTAAAAACCTAGCCACTAATGCAAAGCTAAACTATCGTTTCAATGTAGTTTTAGCGTAAATTAGTGGAGTTTGGGTTTTGTTGCTAATCGTAAATATCTTTTCTATGCCCAGCAGCGAGAATAAACACGGTAAGAACATGTTCATTAATATCATACACAATACGATAATTACCTTGTCTAATACGATAACCGAGTCTTCCTTTTAATTTTTTATATCCTTCAGGGCGAGGATTTTTAGCCAAATCATTAATGGCTTTTTTTACACGTTGGTAATCAGGAACTGGGATTTTTTCCAGTTGTTTTTATACTTGTTTTTCAATTAACAGTCGATACATCAGGCTTGTTTGCGTTTTTGTTCAACAGCCTTAAAAACATCTTCTGCAGGTATAAATTCTTGCTTACGAGCTTTGGCGTTATCATAAGCTTTAACACATTCAATTTCATCAAGTTTTTCCATTATTTTTTCATAATCTTTTACGGGCAGAATAACGGCAATTTTTTTACCATGATCGTCTGTTACAAATTGTGTTTTCATTGTGTATATGCTTTTTGTGTGTTAGTATCACGAATTACAGTATCAATAGTATTGTCTAAGTTTTACGAGCTTCGTCCGACCAAACTATTAACATTCTTTTTTTTTAAAGAACTCTCCAAAGTTACTAAAAACAATTAAAATGATTAATGAGAATTTCAAAAAGCCTCTAAAATAGTTTTTAACGCACTTTTTTGTTTTTCAGAAAGTGTGTGTGCCTTTTGGTTAAAAATAGCAGTGGAAACTACAGATTTATAAGCTATTAACCTTATAAGCTAAAACCCTAATGCAAAGCTAAACTATCGTTTCAATGTAGCAACACAAAAAAAGATTCTTCAACTTCAATTTTCAGTTCCGAAAACTCGGAACGAAAATTTTCGTTCAGAATGACATTCAGCTATTAATTTTAAGGGTATGTCATTCTGAACGAAGTTTTACCAATTCTTTTAAAAAAAAAGAATTGAAGTAAAACAACGTGAAGAATCTTATTGTTTTAGCAGAATCTTCCTCGTTGGTTGGAGTTTAGCATAGCGTTTCAATGCCTGCAACCTACACGAGTAAATTACAATTTTTTAGTTCGAACATTCGAAATTAACACTAAATCAATATCTTAGTTCTGAATTGTTGTTTGTAGGTTTGCAGCTACAAACTGAAATACTTTCCTATGTTTTTTATTTAAACAATGAAAGTTGCAAACTATTTTTTTACTCAATCCACCTCTAGGTAATTACCATGAAGATGATTCTTTTCCTAAAAAAGCCTAATGACTCGAAAATCATTAGGCTTTGAAATGAAGTGAAATAAGATTGTGACCTGGCTGGGATTCGAACCCAGGACCCCTTCATTAAAAGTGAAATGCTCTACCAGCTGAGCTACCAAGTCGTCCTAAAAAGGAGTGCAAAAATAGTATTGTATATCGTATAAAAAAACTATTCGTATATTTTTTTTTAAAAAAAATTACAATCTGTTGAATAACAGTTTTATTCTATGATAGGACAGCGTTCAAAAGGCTTACTTCTATCAAACAAATAACGATAGGTGTGGTAGGTTCTATATACTTCTGCATCTAAATCTTTAGCTATTCGCAACATTTTTGGATTAAAATCGCCTATCCAAGTCAAAACCGTTTGGTTGTATCTTTTTTCTTTCAACAAACTTTCGTGTGCCCATTTAATCATTGCTCCATCCACACCTTTACCTTGAAACCGTTTTGCAATTCCAAAAACTATCCCAACCATAGTTTGTGGAGGGTGGACCATTTTATGGTACAAAAATTTAATTTTTCCTAACCAATTTAAGTTTCCGTTTACATACTTAAAAAGCTCGTTGAGTTCAGGAATGTTTATATAAAATGCAATGGGTTCTTTTTTATAATATACAAAAATCATTATGGAAGGATCGTAAATAGGCTTTAAGTTTTGCATTATTTTGCGTGAAGTAGCAAAAGTCATTTCCTTAAAACCATCGTGCGTTGCCCAAGCACTGTTGTAAACTGTTTTAAAATTTCGAGCTATTTCATCTAAATTTAGTTTTTTAACATTTGAAATACTGTAATTGCCATCAGCTAAGATACGGTTACTTTTATCATCAAAAACCTTTTGAGTGGGTATGCCTACAGATCGCTTAAACATAAATTGCTTGTAATAGGTTTGAAATCCATATTCTTCAAATAATTGTTGATAATAAGAAGGATTATAATTCATTCCATAACTATTTGGGTCTATAAAATTTTCGACTAGTAATCCCCAAAACATATTTTTTTCTCCAAAATTAATAGGTCCATCCATTGCTTCCATGTTGTGAGTGATTAACCATTTTTTAGCAGTATTAAATAGTAATTCTGCTGCCTCTATATTATTTACACATTCAAAAAAGCCAATTCCACCAGTAGGCTGATTGTCTGTTTTTGCTTGTTCAAAATTTACAAAAGCAGCAATTCTACCAATTGGTTTTTGGGTTGAATCAAACAAAATCCAACGTATAATTTTTCCGTTGGCATGTGCTTTATTTTTTGTAGGGTCAAAAACTTTTTCAATATCTTGTTTGATATGCGGAATCCAGTTGTTATCATTTTTATATATAGAGAAAGGAAGTTGGTGGAATTGTTTAATTAATTTATTGGTCGTAACTTCTTTTATTATCATGCTTCACGGTTTCTTTTAATTAACAGCCTCAAAACTACTTAATATAAATAAGATTTTTTAGACTAAGATCAAAACTAATCTAACCACATAGAAACATAGATGAATATAATAGTAAAAGATAAGTATAGTAAAACAAAGTATTTCATCCGCCTAAGGCGGACAAACTATATGGAGCTATAACTAAACTTTTTTTTTGAGATAAAACTATGTATCTATGTGGTTAAACAATTATTCTTTATAGGTGCACTTTAATTAATTGTTATCAACTATTTTCAATTTGTTTTGTCAATAATTTTATAAGTAATAAATTAGCCGATATAAAAATAAACAGCTTATGGTCGAGAAAGTAGTTATAATTACAGGAGCATCATCCGGAATAGGAAAAGCTTGTGCCATTCGTTTTGCAAAAGAGAATGTTGCCATTGTAATTGCTGCTCGAAATAAAGAAAACCTCCAAGAATCAGGTAATGAAATTAGAAAAATAACATCTCATGTGCTGGAGGTTGTTTGTGATGTTGCTAATAAATCTGATTGTGAATTTTTGATAACGGAAACGATTAAAAAATTTGGAAGAATAGATGTATTGATAAACAATGCAGGAATTTCTATGCGAGCTGTTTTTAATGATATGGATGTGAGTGTGCTTGAAAAAGTGATGAATATTAACTTTTATGGAACGGTTTACTGTACCAAATTCGCATTGCCTTATTTATTAAAAACAAAAGGAACAGTAGTTGGTGTTTCTTCTATTGCTGGGTTTATTGGCTTACCTGCCAGAACAGGCTATTCTGCATCGAAATTTGCCATGCAAGGTTTTTTAGAAGCATTGCGAACAGAAAATCTGAAAACGGGCTTAAATGTGCTGATTGCTTGTCCTGGTTTTACGGCATCTAATATTAGAAACACTGCTTTGTCAGCCGATGGAAGTGCTCAAAAAGAATCTCCTAGGGATGAAACAAAAATGATGACATCAGAACAAGTGGCTGATGAAATTTATAAAGCAGTTGAAAATAAACAGCAACGATTAATACTCACTTTTGAAGGAAAAATGGCTGTTTTTTTAAGTAAATTATTTCCTAAATTAATAAGTAAATTGGTTTTTAATAAATTAGCTAAAGAGCCTAATAGCCCGATAAAGGATTAGAAGTTGAAAATTCTGCGATAATCTGCGTTATCTGAGAAAAAAAAGAGAAAATCTTTACAAGTGTTTCTGTTTTTCAACTATGAAACATCACCATAAAGATAAAACCTGCAACATAACCTATAAGAGCTAACCAAGCGATATTTTTTAAGTACCAAAAGAATGATATTTTTTCCATACCCATAGCAACCACTCCTGCTGCAGAGCCAATAATTAACATGCTACCCCCTGTTCCTGCAGCATAAGCTATAAAATGCCAAACATGGCTATCTATAGGATAAATACTCATATCATACATTCCCATACTTGCTGCAACTAAAGGCACATTATCTATTATTGCAGAACCAGCACCAAGAAGTAAAACAAAGATATCATTAGGTATTGATTCTTGAACGGTTTGTCCAAAAGTAAATATCAAGCCCAATGATTCTAGTGCTGCTACGGTCATTAAAATACCTAAGAAAAACAAGATGGAAGGCATTTCAATTTTTGACAATGCTCCAAAGGTGGGGCTTTTATGATGATGTGCTGATTCTGAGCTGTTACTCATTTCATCTACAACATTAGTAAGATTAAATTTCCTGCTGCTTATTATTTCAGCAGCTAAAGAAACAATAGAGAGAGATAGCATCATTCCTACATAAGGAGGTAGGTGTGTGATGGTTTTAAAAATGGGTACAAAAACGATTAATCCCAATCCTAAATAAAGCATAAATTTTCCGTTTTTAGAGCCTTTATCTGAGTTTTTAGGAGTCTCAAAAGTTCCTTTAAATGCAGGAAGAAAGCTTGCAATTAAAACTGGAATACCAACACATATTAATGAAGGAATAATAAGGTATTCAACTAACTTTACTGCAGATACTTTTTTACCCATCCATAACATGGTGGTTGTAACATCACCAATTGGAGACCATGCTCCACCTGCATTAGCTGCAATAATTATTAACCCAGCAAACCAGATTCTGTCTTTAGCATCGGGCAATAACTTTCTTAAAATAGTTATCAAAACAATAGTTGCGGTAAGGTTATCAATGATTGCAGATAGTACGAATGCTAAAATAGCAATAATCCAAAGTAGTGTTCTTTTTTTATTTGTTTTAATAAATCCCTTGATGGTGGCAAACCCATTAAAATGGTCTATAATTTCAACAATGGTCATTGCTCCAATTAAGAAAATAAGTATCTCGCAGGTTTTCCCAAAATGGTGAAGCAAGGTAGTTTCTAATAGTTCAAGCTTTTCTTCATGTCCAAATCCAATAAAACCTTCAAGCATTTTACTTGAGTGTGAATCGAACCAGCTGGTGAAACTATCTAATCCAATAGCTACACCTGTCCAGGCAAGTGCCATCATTAATAATGCAGGAATGAGTTTATCTATTTTTAGACTATGTTCTAACGTAATGGCAAGGTAACCTAATACAAATACTAAAACTATAACTATTTCCATGGTAAGAAAAAAATATCGACAAATGTAAAATTAATTTTTACTTTAAACATGTTTTAAACCAATTGTTTTAAAGCTAATCCAAATGCAGTTTTAGATATTGTTGTTTTTGAGGGATTTATGTTGTAAGCCTGTTGTATTGCTTTTTTTATGGTGTTGGAAGTATCTTCAAAAATAGCTTTATCGTCTAATTTTTCTAAATCGTTGCTCATTAAATAAGCAAAAACTCGAGCCATTCCACAATTGGCAATAAAATCGGGTATAACACTTATTTTGTTATCGGTAAAATCTGCAATTGGACCGAAAAAAATCCCTGGGTCAGCAAAAGGAACATTAGCACCACACGCTATCACTTCCATTCCAGCATTTATCATTCGTTCAACATGGTCTTGTTTTATTAATCGAGAGGCAGCACATGGTAAAAATACCTCGGCATTCACATCCCATATTTGATTGTTTACTTCTTCAAAAGAAAGCATGTTGGGTGCTTTTAGTTTATTTCCATCTTTTGCTAAAAATAATGTACGTATTTCTTCTAATGAGAAACCATCTTTATTTATTAATCCTCCTGAAATATCAATGATTCCAACAATTTTTGCTCCTTCTTGTGCAAGATAATAAGCACCTGCAGCACCTACATTTCCCCACCCTTGAACAATAACACGTTTGTCTTTTAGATTTCCTCCATAAATGGAATAATAATGTTTTACAGATTCGGCAACGCCATAACCTGTAATCATATCGGCAACTACATATTTTCTTTCAACACTTGGTGTATATTGAGTATCTTCAATTTTTTTTAGTACGCCCTGACGAAGTTGACCAATTCTATTAATTTTCTGACCTTCTTTTGGGTGAAAATGCCCATTTAAAACGCCTTCTTGCGGATGCCAAACTCCACAGCTTTCTGTAATTGGTATAACTTCATGAATTTCATCAACATTTAAATCACCTCCAGTTCCATAGTAATGTTTTAAAAGTGGTGTAACTGCCACATACCATCTTTTCAACACGTCTTTTTTTCTTGGGTCGTTGGGGTCGAAATTAATTCCTGATTTTGCACCTCCAATAGCAGGACCTGAAACAGTGAATTTTACTTCCATAGTTTTTGCTAATGAAGTTACTTCGTGTTTGTCTAAACCAACTCTCATTCTTGTTCCTCCTCCTGCAGCTCCGCCCCTCAATGAGTTTATTACTACCCAACCTTTAGCTTCTGTTTCTGAGTCTTTCCACTCAAAAACAATTTCAGGTATTTTGTTTTCAAATTTTTCAAGTAATTCTTTCATTTGTTGAATTTCTGTGATTGTTTCCATATTTTTTTTTGAAAATTGTAGTTTCTAATTTCTTTTTTGTTGCCCGCAGATTACCGCAGATTATCATTCTCACATTCTCACATCCACACATCAATTTGTTGCCCGCAGATTACCGCAGATTATCGCAGAATTTCCAACTTCTATCCTCTATCTTCTATCTTCCAACTTCTAATCTTTAATTTCTAATTTCTTATTTCTAATATAAGCTACTAGTGCAACCACAACAACGATAATGATTAAGTAAGTTAAAGATGGAGGAAAAGGCATGCTATCGCCTGCAGCATAAGAATGTAATCCTGACAAGTAATAATTTACGCCAAAATAGGTCATAATTACAACGCCCAAACCAAGTACAGCAAGTAGGTTAAATAAATATTTTCCATTTGCACCTGGAATAAGTCGTAAATGTAATAACATGGCATAATACATTATAATTACTAATGCCCAGGTTTCTTTAGGATCCCATCCCCAATACCTTCCCCAACTTTCATTTGCCCAAATCCCTCCTAAAAATGTGCCTATTGTTGCCATAAATAAACCAACTGTTAAGGTCATTTCAATGGTGTAGGTAAGCTGTTTAATGGTGTTGTCGAAACGATTTTTGTTGTTTTTATTTTTAAATATCATTAATGTTAAATTTAAAAAACCCAACAATGAACCTAATGCTAAAAATCCATAACTTCCTGTGATAATTGCAACGTGAACCATTAACCAATATGATTTTAATACAGGAACTAATGGTGTAATTTCAGGGTCTAACCAATTAAGATTGGCAACAAATAGT
>PHDR01000079.1 GCA_002841035.1 Bacteroidetes bacterium HGW-Bacteroidetes-12
AAATTTATCATTTTTTGGTGATATTTCGATGGCTTTTGTAATGTCTTGTAATCCATTTTTATTGTCTTTCAACTCAAAATAAGAAAAAAATCTGTTAGCGTAATAAGTAGAACTATCAGGATTTTCTTTAATTAATTTAGTGTTAATTTCAATGGCTTTTTCAAAATCCAGTTTTGCCAATGGTGATTTCCCTATCCATCGGTAACTTAGTCCCCTATAGTAATAATAATTTTCTTTTGTAGGATCAAGTTTAATGGCATTAGAAAATGCTTTTAAGGCTAGTTTTGGTTGATGAGTTTCGTATAAACGGATACCTTCTTTAAAGAAATTTTCTGCAGATTCTTGTGCAAAAAAAGAACTTACTGAAGTTAAAATGATAATGAATAGAATAATTTTTTTCATTAATATTTTGTTTTTTAGTGTAAAGTCAAAAATCAAAAACTTGTAATACCAACCCTTTTAAATATTCACCTTCGGGATGGAAAATGTTTACTGGATGGTCGGCAGGTTGAGATAAATGATACAACACCCTAACATTCCGTTGTGAGTTAATGGCTGCTGCCATAATGGTATCGTAAAATAACTTTCTGTTAATTACCTGAGAACAAGAAAAAGTGAATAACAATCCACCAGATTTCATGTTTTTTAGTGCCATTTCATTTAGTCTTTTATAACCCTGAACCGCTTTGTGCATCGAACTTCTGTGTTTAGCATAAGCAGGAGGATCTAACACAATGATGTCGTAAATTTCTTTATTTTCTTTTAAGAAAGTAAGCGTATCAGAAACAAAAGATTGATGGTTAGTAAGTTGATTTAGCTCTATATTTTTATCGGTTAGCTCAATTGCTTTTTTAGAACTATCGACAGAATGAACCGCTTTAGCTCCATTTTTTAGAGCGGCAACAGAAAAACCTCCTGAATAGCAAAAAGTATTCAGCACCAATTTATCTTTAGCTAACTCGCCCAACAATTTTCTATTTTCTCTTTGGTCGATAAAAAAACCTGTTTTTTGTCCTTCAACCCAATCTAAATGGTAGTTACAATCGTATTCTGTTCCAATTAATGTTGGGCTTTCAGCTTGATATAAATATCCATTTTCAATTTTCAGGTCAGTTTGTTTTTCAAGTGTTTCAGCACTTTTATCGTAAATGGCTAACAAATTTTTGCCATAAATTTTTTGTAGAGCAGCAACAAGTTGTGGCTTGGCAAAATGCATTCCTGCCGAATGGGATTGAATAACCGCTGTACCATTGTAAAAATCTATGATTAATCCAGGCATTTGGTCGCCTTCGGCATGCACTAATCGGTAGATGTTGGTAGCAGGATTTTCGGTTAAACCCATTGCTTTTCTCATTTCAAAAGCGTTGGTTAATCTTTTAAACCAAAAATCATCATCAATAGGCTCTTGCGTAAAACTTATTATTCTAACGGCAATAGTTCCATCTTGAAAATGTCCTGTAGCTAAGAAGTTATTGTTATCATCAAAAACAGTTACTAACTGACCATCAGTAAGTGGTTGTGGAGGTGTGGAGTCAACAACAATTTTTTGTATAGCTCCCGAAAATACCCAAGGGTGTTTTCTTTCAATAGATTTTTCTTTGTCTTTTTTGAGGATTACCGAAGGGAACATTTGATTTACGAGTTATGAGTTATGATTTACGAGTTATGATTTACGAGTTACGATTTACGAGTTACGATTTATGATTTACGATTTACGAGTTACGATTTATGATTTACGATTTACGAGTTATGATTTACGAGTTATGATTTACGAGTTACGATTTACGAGTTACGATTTACTCAAAATGCACTTTGCTGTAAAGCTACCATTTTTAAGGCAGTTATAGCAGCTTCATCACCTTTGTTTCCGTGTTTTCCACCTGAGCGATCTATGGCTTGTTGCATGGTATTATCGGTAAGTACACCAAAGATAATTGGTTTGTTGTATTTCAGAGCAACATCTTTAATTCCTAAGGCTGTGGCGTTACAGACAAAGTCAAAATGTTTGGTTTCGCCCTGAATTACGCTTCCTAAACAGATTACGGCATCAACATTGGTTTTTTCCAAAATCGTTTGAGCGGCTAATGGCAACTCAAAACTTCCAGGAACATGTTTAACAATAATGTTTTTTTTAAGAACATTATGCTTTAAAAGGGTATTGTATGCTCCGTTTAGTAAGCCTTGTGTAATTTGTTCGTTCCACTCGGCAACAACAATAGCTATTTTCATGCTAGCACCATCAGGAATGGATGCAGCGTCATAATCTGATAAGTTTTTATTGATGGTTGCCATTTATTATTAGATTGGAGATTCCCTTCACTTCATTTTACTATCCAGAGCACTCGGGATAGTAAAATGACGTTAACTACTAACTGCTATCACTTTAATTACTGTCTGTCTATAAAGTATGATTTTTTTACAATTAAGTCCTCAATCTACAATCGGCAGTTAGCAAAAAGCAACACATTACAGAAACCTTTGCTGACTGAAAATTGAAGACTGCCGACTTTATGGACAGACTCTAATTGGTCATCGCTTCTGCACGAGCAATATACTTATCAATATTACGTCCTTCGTTAGATGAAGCATATTCTTTTTTAATTTCTTTATACAATTCAGCAGCTTTTTCAAATTCTTTGTTTGTCTCCAAAGCAACTCCAGCTTTGAATAAATAAACAGGAGAAGTTACATTGTTTTTATTTTTTTCAGCGGCTTTTTTGTAATAAGAAATGGCGTTATCAATATCGTTTAGTTCACTATAGCAATCGCCAATAGCACCTAAGGCAATGGCACTAAGCATTACATCATCAGAACTAAATTCTTTTAATTCATAGATAGCATCTTCAAATTTCCCAAGATTTCTGTAACTTATTCCTAAATAATAATGGGCTAAGTTAGCTGCATTTGTTCCACTATAGTTTTCAACAATATCAATAAAACCTTTGTTATTTAAGTCATCACCATTAATGGCTGAGTTTAATGAATCCTTTTCAAACTGTTGTTCAGCCCAAAACATATTTTCTTGAGCTTCCGATTCGATAGGAGGTAAATACACTTTAAAGTAAAAAGCGAAAGCAGCAATAACGATAACTATACCCCCTAAAACTACGGATATGGTCATTTTATTTTGTTCTACAAAGTTTTCTGTTTTATTATAAACTTGTTGTACATCAACAATCACTTCTGGTTTTTCGTCTTTCTTTTTAGCCATTTTTAGTACGTCTTAGATATAAAGGTTGCAAAAATAGTTTTTTTAATCAAAATATCACGGATTTGAAAATATTTCTATTGATTTATGATTTTAAGTTACGATTTAAATGTAGCCTAAAACCTACCATCTCCATCTAAGATTCTTCCTAAACCACCTAAAATACTTCCTTCTCCTTTACTTTTCCCTCCATAACTTGGTGCAGAAGCAATAATTCTATCTGCTAATCTACTAAAAGGAAGTGATTGAATCCAAACTTTTCCAATACCAGAAAGTTGAGCAAAGAAAACGCCTTCACCACCAAATAAGGTGTTTTTAATTCCGCCTACAAATTTTATATCGTAGTTTACGGTTTGAGTGAAGCCAACAATACAACCTGTGTCCACTTTTAAAACTTCACCTGGAAGTAAATCTCGCTCAATTATTGTTCCTCCAGCGTGCATAAAAGCCATTCCATCGCCTTCTAATTTTTGCATAATAAAACCCTCTCCGCCAAAAAAGCCTACGCCTAATTTTTTTTGAAACTCTATTCCTATTTGAACACCTTTTGCGGCACACAAAAAAGCTTCTTTCTGACAAATAATTTTGTTGTTGTACTTAGATAAATCTATCGAAATTATTTTTCCTGGATAGGGAGCTGCAAAAGTAGCGTGTCGCTTTACTGCTCCTTGATTGGTATAAGTGGTCATAAACAAACTTTCGCCTGTTAACACACGTTTTCCTGCCGAGAATAATTTGCTAACAAAATCATTATTTTTATCACTTCCATCACCAAAAACGGTTGCCATTTCAATGTTTCCATCCATATACATTAAGCTACCTGCTTCAGCAATAACTGTTTCTTGAGGGTCTAGTTCTATTTCAACGCACTGCATGTCGTCTCCATAAATTTTATAATCTAATTCGTGATTATTCATAATAATAAGTTAAAAGTCTGAAAGTTTGTAAAGTTAAAAATTAGTTTTCTACACATTTATTCAACACTTAAAATTTAACATTCAACATTTCTATCGTAAAGTTTGAAAAATTATAGGGTTCAAAATTAAAATAATCTACTTAATTTTCGGATTTAAAAATATATAAATTATAAAAATGAATTTAATTTCTTGGAATGTAAATGGAATTAGAGCTATAGCCAACAAAGGTTTTTTTGAATTTATTGACAAACTCAATCCTGATGTGTTGTGTTTGCAAGAAACCAAAGCTCAAGATGACCAAGTTGCAGAAGTACTAGCTAATTTAAAAGGTTATTTTTTTTATTCTAATTCGGCAGATAAAAAAGGATATTCGGGAACAGCTATTTTAACTAAAAAACAACCGATAAACGTATTTTTTGATATAAATCAACCGGAACATGATAAAGAAGGACGAGTTACTACTGCAGAGTTTGATGATTTTTATTTAGTTACCGTTTATGTACCTAATTCAAAAGCCGATTTATCTCGTTTGGATGATAGGCAGAATTGGGACGCTCATTTTCTTAACTTTTTGAAAGACTTAGAAAACAAAAAACCTGTAATTGTTTGTGGCGATTTTAATGTAGCTCATCGGGCTATTGACTTAGCTCGCCCACAGGCTAATTACAACAAAAGTGCTGGTTTTATGCAAGAAGAAATAGATGGAATGGATAATTTTATAGAAGCAGGATTTATAGATACTTTTCGATATAAATATCCAGAAAAAAGAGATGCCTATTCTTGGTGGAGCTACAGAGGTGGTGCAAGGTTTAAAAACGTGGGCTGGAGAATAGATTATTTTTTAGTAAGCACTTCCCTCATAAAAAATATAAAAGAAGCTACCATCTATTCAGAAATTAATGGCTCAGATCATTGTCCGGTAGGAGTGGAAGTGTTGAAATAGAATTTTAAAACCCTGAAGAGTTACACTTTGTAAGTTTTACATCTGTGTACCACTCTTGCTCCCCTGCATCCTACACCATTAAATTACAATTTTTAGTTTCGTTCCGATAGTTATCGGAATCGAATTACTTTTCTGTTTTTTTATTTAAACAATGAAAGTTGCAAACTACTTTTTGCTCAATCTACCTCCACAGAATTACCTTAAACACAATTCATCTTTTAAACAAAAAAAGCCTAATGACTTAAAAGTCATTAGGCTTTGAAATGAAATGAAATTACTGTGTGACCCCGGAGGGATTCAAACCCCCAACCCTCAGAGCCGAAATCTGATGCGCTATTCAGTTGCGCCACGGAGCCATTAATTAGAACCTGTCTGTAAAGTCCAACTTCTTCGTTATTCTCGTTTTAAAAACCAGTCATTTACGAAAGTAAACTCCTGATTTTCAAAACTTCGAAAGCCTCGAATTTGAACTTTACAGTTCAGCCTCTTGGCTTTATGGACAGACACTAATTAGCACTGCAAAGATATTATTAATTCGTTTGTTTTTTACTAAAAAAGAAATAAAATCCAATAAAAAAATAACCTAAAATACTAACTAAAGCAAAATAAATAGTACGTGGTGATGAGAATGTAAAAACAACCTCCCCCTTACTATTTGATGGTATTTGCACACCCATTATAAGGTCATTAACAAAATAAACAGGTAAATCAATACCATTTAAAGAGGCACTCCACAAATGATGGTAGTTTTGATTCAACAACAACCATTGCTTCTGGTTGGAAGTGTTTTTAACACTTGTACTAAATGAATTATAACCAATTTTAACTGATGATATTTCCAATAACCCTTCCGAAATTTCTATTGAATTTGACACATTCCAAATAAGACCTGACTGAATAGAATCGTTTTGTTCGTATTTTTTTGTTGGTGTAAAAAAGATAGGGTTTTGTATGTTAATTTCTAAAGCCCCATTTTTCTGACCTGCTTCCAAACTTTTCGATTTGAAAGGATTATAACCCTCATAAGAAATGGTTTTGTTGAAAGTGGACATATTTTTCCATATCCCTTTGGTATGAGCCAACCCTTGTGATTCATCAAAATATTTCAATGGTTGATGATTGTCTTTTTGGTTAATCTCATTTGGAAGATTTTCAAAATACGTTTTGTGTGTACTAAAAGCTACATCATGACAAATGGTTGTTGGAAAAGTAAGTTGTGTTTGTATGCCTAAATCCAGAATTGAAAAAATCAAAATTGCCGTGAACAATGAAAAACGAAATATTTTTTTTAGTAGTAAAACAAAACCAGTAAGAAAAAGAACTATCAATGTATTAATAAAAACGTGTGTGGATAATAAACTAGTTGAAAATTCTACATAATTAAAGACATTAGTAAGATTTTCAATAATTTCATTAACTGAAGTTTTCATAAAAGAAACTCCAAGAGCCAAACAAAACACAACTCCCAATCCAATTAAAATGTATTTTTCAATTTGCAGAAAACGTCCTCTTTTAAAAGTTTGAAGCCATCCATAACCTGCAAGAATTAACAATAAAAACAACGCATACGTCCTGAAAAATGAAGGATGCCTGAATACGCCAAAACCTGGTAAATGATAAGCAATTTTATATATAAAGGTTGCGTCTCCTGCTGCCAATAGTAATGATAAAACGATTCCTATCCATATTAAAATGGTTTTGCTGTTTCTTGTGTGAATTAAAGAAAAAACTACTCCTATTGTCCCAATTAAACCAATGTATCCATTACGTAATGATAAATCTGTTACATCAAAAATTTTGGATGCACTAATAACTGAGTATGGAAATAAAAAAGAGAGATAGTCAACAAAAACAAAAGGATTGGATAACAAAAAATTACTATAGGACAATTTTTCTAATCGATTGAAATAAGTAGAAAATTCAATGAAAGCATTGATATAAGGCAATAGCAAAACAACAACAGAAATACAAAAAACGATTCCTCCAACTATTAGTTTTTTAATTAAAATAACTTGTTTTCTATTTTTCCAAAAAAGATAGCCAAAAACTGCTAGGTAGATATATACTAAAATTATTGTGTAAGCTGGACTAGCACTGGTTGTGTTCATCGCAAAAAACAAGGCAGAAAACACCATGTATTTTACCTGAAATGTTTGAGAAAATTTTAAAAGTGTAAGTGAACACCAAGGCAACCAAGCCACTCCTGCAACAAAAACCATAAGTTGAGCCGAACCAACCATCATCCCTGACAAGGCAAAACACAACGCAATAACAAAAGCAGTAGGTTGATGTTTATACAAACGATTACAAAACCAAAACATTCCTAAGCCAGCAATCACAAAATAACTAAGCAGTTCGGTTATTAATGAACCCATGGTGTATTTTCCAAATAGCATTATAATCCATGTAATTGGATTCCAAACACCACTTTGAGGATCAGCATAAATGGGGTATCCCAAATGTTGAAACGAATTCCAAAATGGCAAATGTCCATTCCATAATGCATCGCTTACAAAATATCGATAAGGCAAATAAGCATTGGTGTTGTCCCATTTCAAAATGAAAACATGAAATGTAAGCGGCCACAAACACAATAGAATAACTGCTATTAAAAAAAGTGGGTAGCGGTATGTGTAAAGAATTTTAATAATGCAATTGTTTTTCTTATTTTGAAGAACCCCAAAAATAAGTCATTTTACCATGAATTGCACTATTTTACCTTTTCCACTTTAATAATTTTAACAGGGCAAGCTTTGGCAGCGTTCACATTGGCAATGTATTCATCATCACCCACAACAGCAGTATAAAAACCTTTTTTGTTTTTACCCTCAATCAATGTACATTTTCCATCTTTTTTAGACATACGCCAGCGGTCGTAAGCAATTTCAACACAATAGTTGCAACCAATGCACTTTTCTCTTTGGTGGGTAATGCGTATCATTCGGCTTCTACTACTTTATATAACTTATCTGACGGTCGAATTATTTGATCTATTGGTGTGGAAAAATTAATTCCTTTTTCTACTTTTTCTACTGATTTATCATCTACTCTTAGCTCTTTTATAACCATTTCAATAACACCAGTTGTTGGTCCAGTTATAATTACATTATCGCCAACTGAAAGCGAATGGGTTTCTATCTTAAATTCAGCTACATTAATTTTTGGAAAATATTTTATTCCTTGACCTAAAAATTTTTTTCGGGTAGTAGCCTGTGAGCCATGTCCTTCCGACCATTCTCCTAATTCTTGCCCTAAATAATAACCGTCCCAAAAACCTCTGTTATAAACGGTTGCTAATTTTTTGTTCCAACCTTCAATTTTTTCTTTGTTATAAGAGCCATCTAAATAAGCATCGGCAGCTTCTCGGTAGCATTCAGTAACCGTTTTAACGTATTCTGGAGCTCTTCCTCTACCTTCAATTTTCAATACTTTTACGCCAGCATTAATAATATCATCAATAAATCCAATGGTACATAAATCTTTTGGAGACATAATGTATTCATTGTCAATTAATAATTCGTTTCCTTCTTCATCTTTCACTTCATACGTTCTGCGGCAATTTTGCACACAAGCACCTCTGTTTGCCGATGAATTGTTGGTGTGCAAACTCAAGTAACATTTTCCTGAAACAGCCATACACAAAGCTCCGTGAGCAAAAATTTCTATTTCTATTAAGTTTCCTGATGGTCCTTTGATGTTTTCTTTTTTGATACCGTCTGTTATGGCTTTTACCTGAATTAAACTAAGTTCTCTTGCCAACACCATCACATCGGCAAAATGCGAAAAGAATTTAATGGTTTCTAAGTTGGTAACATTGGTTTGAGTAGAAATATGAACCTCAAAACCTACCGAAGAAGCATAGTTAATTACGGCTTGGTCGGAAGCAATAACTGCTGTTATTCCCGTAGCTTTAGCTTTGTCAACAATACGTTTCATTAACGATAAATCATGATCGTAAATAATGGTATTCAATGTTAAGTAAGAACGAACATTGTTTGAGTTACAGATTTCAGCAATCTTTTCTAAATCATCAAAAGTAAAATTGTTCGCAGCTTTTGCACGCATATTTAGTTGTTCAATACCAAAATAAACGGAATCGGCTTTACCTTGTATGGCAGCCATTAATGATTCAAAAGAACCAGCAGGAGCCATTATTTCTATTTGTTTGTTCATTTTTTTAAAGATAAGGAGGCAAAAATACACTTAGTTTGTTGATTATTAAGAATCATTCTAAGTAAAATAAAAAGAGTTTGTAACTATTCAGCCTCTCATTTTGCCACAGATTACACAAATTTTCGCAGATTTGTGTAATCTG
>PHDR01000080.1 GCA_002841035.1 Bacteroidetes bacterium HGW-Bacteroidetes-12
ATATATGGCAGGGCATCGTTACGTAAGTTCAACAGAAGCTTATTTAGTGAACCAAACCGAAGATTTACAGAAAGATATTGACCAGTTCCATCCGTTTTAAAAGAAATACTAAACTTGATATCACAAATTGTGACATCAAATTATTACTTTTGACAAATAAGAAAAATATGAGCGAAAAATTAATCATACCAGACGAAGTAGTTATTAGCAAGATTTATCATTTAAGAGACCTAAAAGTAATGTTAGATAGTGATTTAGCAGAACTTTACGGAGTTGAAACAAGAGTTTTAAATCAGCAAGTCAAAAGAAATGAAGATAGATTCCCTGAAGATTTTATGTTCCAGTTGACCAAAGAAGAATGGGAGAATTTGAAGTCGCAAAATGCGACATCAAGTTGGGGAGGAAGAAGAAAATTACCCTATGTATTTACTGAACATGGAGTATTGATGTTATCAAGCGTTTTGAATAGTAAAAAGGCTATTGCTGTCAATATCCAAATTATGAGAATCTTTACCAAATTACGTGAGATGATACTCACACATAAAGATTTATTAATAGAAATGGAAGAATTAAGAAAGAAAGTAGTTGGTCAGGATGATAGAATTGAAATGATATATAAATATTTACTACAATTTATAAAAGAACAAGAAACGCCAAGAACTAAGATAGGTTTTAAGAAAGAAAACTAAAAATCCCACCCCCAACTCCTCGCTGTCGCAAGCGTCCCGCTTGTGGTAAATAAAAAAATTAATACATTTGCCAAGATGAGCAGAAACTATAAATTTAAAAATCCTGAAGGGCTTTATTTTGTAAGTTTTGCAACGGTGTTTTAGTTAGATGTGTTTGTTAGAGAAGATTATTCAGATTGTATAGTAAAGAATTTAAATTATTGTGTGTCTAAAAAAGGTTTTGTAACTTTATGCTTGATTTGAAAATAATAGAAACCACAAGCGGGACGCTTGCGGCAGCGGGGAAATGAACCTCGATTTGGTTCTAATGAAAGTGTTACTTTTGATGAAGGAAAAAGGTTAATTAATGGAACTACTTCTATCATAACTGCCCCATTAAAAACTGGATTAGGTGGTTTTGCTGCAAAAAAACTTATCAGCAAAGGTTTAGATAAACTAGACGATAAAAATAACACAAAAGAAAAGGGTAATTCAAAGAGTAACGACAAGTCCAAAAAAAGACCAGGAGGAACACCTTCCTTTTAATTTATTATAATCAATGAAATATATTATAGAAAACCCTATACTTTTTTTTCTTTCCTTATCTTCCATAGGAGGGGGTGCATATATATTAATTACATTTGAAGATATAGATATAGACAACTTGGTAGGAGCTTCTGTAATTTTATTAGGAGGTTTGTCTATTTTTTGGTTTTCATTTATAAAAAAAATATTAAAAGACAAATCCCCCCCTCACTCCCGCAAGTAGAAAAATAACAAAATAGAGTGCTAGTTCGAGTTTAGCGCAGCGTAACTCGGGCTTACAGCAGCTACTAACCTCCTAAACTTATAACCTCCTAAACTAACCCTAGCCACTAATGCAAAGCTAAACTATCGTTTCAATGTAGTTTTAGAGCAAATTAGTGGAGTTTGGGTTTGTTGCACCCCTAAAAAGCCTCTAAAATCGTTTTTAAAGCACTTTTTTGTTTTTCGGAAAGTGCGTTCGCCTTTTGGTTAAAAAGAGCAGTTAAGGCATTTTTTGGGGCTTCTTTTTCTATTGCTGCCAAAAAATCTAAGCTTACGTTTAACACCTTACCTAGTTCAATAGCTGCTTCAAAAGAAGGAGCCGAAGAGCCGAGTTCCCACCTAGAAACATTCTTTAAATTTACTTTTAATGCGTTTGCTAAGTCCAATTGTGTCCATTTTTATTACCGCAACACAAACAGTCGTTCAGAATCTAGTTTTATAAAAATAAAAAGCAAAATAGTGAAAGACCATAACGAAGATCCTCCGTAGCTAATAAAAGGTAAGGGAATGCCAATAACAGGAATTAAACCTATTGTCATCCCTATATTTACAATAAAATGAATAAATAAAATTGAAGCAACTCCATATCCATAAATTCTGCTAAAAGTGGATCGTTGTTTTTCTGCAATAAAAATAATTCGTAAAAAAAGTGCCATATAAAGCAATATTACAAACGAAGTACCTAAAAACCCCCATTCCTCACCTATAGTACAGAAAATGAAATCGGTGCTTTGTTCGGGCACGAAATTAAATTTCGTTTGTGTTCCTTCTAAAAAACCTTTCCCAGTAAAACCACCTGAACCAATTGCAATCAATGATTGTTTAATGTTCCATCCATTGCCTTGTTGCAACTCTTTTAAACTTTCTTTTTTTGTTTTTAAATCTGTTTTTATTACTAATTTTTGTTCTTGAGAGAATGTTTCATCTTTCATCTTAAATTCAAGCATTTTTATTTGATTAATTAATTGGTCTTCTTCTCCAAGCAAAACGGTTATTCTAGTTCGTTGATGTTCTTTTAACACTTTGTTAAATGCAAAATCTATACTATAAATATAAGCACAAGAAACTACAAGAATGAAAATACCTAAATAATGACTTCCTTTATCTTTTAGTTTTTTATTTGTAATTACAAAAAGGAAGATTGAAAATAATATTAGGGCTATTCCAAAGAAAATAAAACTATCTTTTATTTCATAATAAGTATTGAATACTAAGAATGAAATTGTTGCTAGTGTTGTAAAAACTGTTGTTTTTAAATCAAATTTAGTAGCAGCATAGAGCAACAAAAAGATGATAAAACCAAAAAGAATCATAGATGTAGCTCCGAAAACAAGAGTTAAGACAAACACTAAGATGGCAAGAACGCCCAAAAACAATATGTTTCCCGATAAACCTTCCCGATAGAGTAAAAATATAAATGCAGCATAGGTAAGCGTTGAACCTGTATCGTTTTGCATCAAAATAAGTAGTGCTGGAATAGCTATAATAGTGGTAGCAATTACTTTTGTTTTAAATTCTTTAATTCTAATGTTGGGCATTGAAAGGTATTTTGCCAAGGCTAATACGGTGGCAAATTTGGCAAATTCGGCAGGTTGAATTTTTATGTTGCCAAATTCAAACCAAGATGTTGCTCCATTTACTTTTACACCAAAAAGTAGCACCGCAATTAAAATTAAAATTAAAACACCATAAATAGGCAAGGCAAAAGAGGTAAAAAAAACTCCATCTAATAATAAAATTATAAAAGCGATTACAAAAGCAAAAATTATCCAAATCAGTTGACTTCCGTAGCGTTGTGAAACATCAAAAATAGCACTATTTTCTTCGTTATAAACGGCTGCATAAATGCTTATCCAACCAATAAAAACTAAAGCTAAATAAATACCAATGATTATCCAATCAATATTAGTAAATATGCTGCGTTGATTTCTCATTTTTTTGGTATAACATTCATCAAATTAGCTTCTAAAATTCGTTGTTCTTTGATTTTGTCAGAAATACTATCGGTTAGATATTTTTCCATCATTAAACTAGCAATTGGAGCAGCCCAAGTGCCTCCGAAACCTGCGTTTTCAACATAAACGGCAATGGCTATTTTCGGATTATCTTTTGGTGCAAAAGCAATAAAAACAGAGTGGTCCTCTCCATGCGGATTTTGGGCAGTACCTGTTTTTCCGCAAACCTCAATTCCATTTATTTTTGCTCTTCTTGCGGTGCCTCCAGCCTCTTGCACAACGCCATACATTCCTTCAATAATGGGTTCAAAATATTTTGCTTCAATATCAACATAATTTTTTTGTTTAAAAATAAGAGGTATACTCGGTTTATCGTCTATTTCTTTTAAAATATGCGGTTGATAATAATAGCCTCTATTGGCAATAATTGCAGCCAAATTTGCCATTTGAATTGGAATAACCCCCAATTCTCCTTGTCCAATACTCAATGAAAAAATAGTACTAAATGCCCATCTTCCTTCGCCATACCATTTGTTATAAAATTCAACACCAGGAACTAATCCATTTTTAACACCGGGAATATCTGTTTGAAGTGTTCCTCCAAATCCAAATTTTTTCACTCGTTTATTCCATTCAGCTAACCCAATTTCACTATCCTTATAAATACTTTTCGCTTTATTTTGCTGAATTATTTTTTTAAAAACTTGAAAATAATAGGGGTTGCATGACATTTTAATTGATGATGCCACATCAGTTGCGGTTGGGTGGTTGTGACATCCTACCAAACTTTTTATGCAAGAAAACCCTGATTTTTCGTTAATTACTCCTTCTTGCATTCCAATTAAGGCTTGTATTGTTTTAAAAATTGAGCCAGGAGGATATTGAGCCATTGTTGCTCTGTTAAATAGCGGATTTAGACTATCTCTGCTTAAAACAGGGTAATTCTTTCTTACTGCTCTTCCAACAAGCATATTTGGGTTATAAGAAGGGGAGGAAACTAAGCATAAAATTTCTCCTGTTGAGGGTTCAATAGCAACAATACTTCCTATTTTGTTTTGCATTAACAATTCTCCATAAGTTTGTAAGGTTATGTCTAATGAGATTTGTAGTCTTTCTCCAGATATAGATAATGTGTCTTCTTTGCCATTTAAGTAGCTTCCTTTTTCTCGGTTGTGAACATCCACTAACACTTTTTTTATGCCTCTTTTTCCTCTAAGTAATTCTTCGTAAGCCAACTCAACTCCACTTTTCCCTATGTAATCTCCTGATTTGTAGTAATTATCTTTTTCAATTATAGCTGGTGTTACTTCGCTGATATACCCTAAAATGTGGGCGGCATTTTTATTTTGATACGATCGCAATGTTCTGAGTTGAACAAAAAAACCAGGGAATTTATAGAGCTGATCTTGAATGTTTGCATAGGATTCTGTCGAAATTTCTTTTTCAAATACGGAAGGCTTGTAAGTAGAATATTTTTTTATTTTTGTTAATCTTTCTATAAATTCTGCTTTAGTAATTTCAAATAACTTACAAAATTCATTGGTGTCAATCTCTTTTAATTGTTTGGGAATAAGCATTAAATCATAAGCTGCTTCATTATAAACCAATAATTCCCCGTTTCTATCATAAACCAAACCTCTTGCTGGATATTTTGTAATTGTACGCAACACATTGCTATCTGAGTCTAATTTATATTTGTTATTAATCAATTGAATGTTAATCAAACGAATAATAAAAATTAGTCCGACAAAAAGAAAAATAGCTCCTATAATAAATTTTCTATTGGTAAAATTGTTCATCTTCTACTTGCTTTTTTGTAGTTAAATAATTGAACAATAAAAATCAATAATAGCGTAAAAATACAACTTATGATTGCCCTTCCGAGTGTGGTGAAAAATTGAGAAAACTTAAATGATTCAATAGAAAAGAGAAACAAATGATGACTTAAAACTAAAATTGTACTATAAGTGGCAAACCATTGTATGCCCATTTCTTCTGCTAGTGGTTTAGATGAAACTTCATATCCATCGCATGGTTCAATAAGTTTTAAAACATAATTTCTTAAAAAACCCATAAAAACAGTGGCTGATGTGTGCATTCCTGCTGTGCTGGAAAATGCGTCTATTGATAAACCAAGTATAAATGCTAGAATTAGAACTAAATATTTAGAGGTGTTAAAAGGCAATATTAAAATGAAAAGCACATAAATATAAGGGTTAATATAACCACTAAATTCAATATTGTTTAGCAGTAATCCTTGAGCTAATACTAATATTAAAAAATAAAAACTATATTTTATTCCGTCAATTAACATTTTATTGATTTAATTTTTCGAGTTGTGTTTGTTCTTCTTTTAACAATGATTTTACGATATAAACATGTGATAATTTTTTAAAATCTACAGATAGATTAATTTCAATATCATAAAAATTATTTCCTTTAGGAAGGTCATAAGATTTTATTGTTCCTATTAAAATCCCCTCTGGAAAAATAGATGAAAAACCACTGGTTATAATAGAGTCTCCTATGTTTAATTTAACATGATTGGGTATTTCTTTCAGTAAAGCGGTGTTGTATTGGTTTTTATCAGAATCCCAAACAACAGAGCCATAGTAATTTGAGTCTTTAAATTTTCCACTTATCGAGTTTTTTTGATGCAACAAAGAAATAACAGAACTAAAGTTGGTAGAAACATTTTTAACAATTCCAACAACGCCATCGCTATTAATTACAGCCATTCCTTGTTTAATTCCATTAATAGCTCCTTTATCTATTGTAATATAATTTTCTCGTTGATTAGTTGAATTGTTAATTACTTTAGCGGCAGAATAGATGTATTTTTGAAAATAACTTGTGTCGTTTATTTGAACCGTAGTACCAAAAACTTTTGTAAAAGAGTTTTTGTTCGCAGAAAGTAATTTGGCATTTTGGACTCTTAAAATCTCATTCTCTGTTTTAAGATTAAGATAATCAGTTACATTAGAAATGGTTTCAAACAAATTTCCGACTAAAAAGTTGGAGGAGTTTAGGAATTTAGAACTTTGGTAATTGTTATTTTTCATTAAAAAGATAAACGAAATAAGTTCTAAAAATAGGAATAGAAAGATGAAAGCATTTTTAGTTAGAAATCGTATGAAATTTCGCATTTGTACTTTATGTTGAAATAAAAAGAAATGTTAAATGTTGAGTTTTAAATGTTAAATTTTGAATAATTCACAAAACTTGTCCCGACTTTTCGGGATTCACACATTGATACATTTTCACATTGAATTACCCTTTCAATTCTTTAATTAAAAAAGGGAATTTATCAATGTTTTTTAAAGCAATTCCTGTTCCTCTGGCTACTGCTCTTAATGGATCTTCTGCAATGTGAACGGGTAATTTTGTTTTCATAGAAATACGTTTATCTAATCCTCTAAGCATTGAGCCTCCACCAGCCAAGTACAAACCTGTTTTGAAAATATCGGCCGATAATTCAGGCGGAGTCATTTCTAAAGCGTTTAACACTGCTTCTTCAATTTTGGCAATGGATTTATCTAATGCGTGAGCAATTTCTGTATAAGAAACGGTAATTTCTTTAGGTGTTCCTGTCATTAAATCTCTTCCTTGCACTGCATAATCTTCTGGTGGGTTTTCTAGCTCGGTTAGTGCAGAACCACATTCAATTTTTATTTGTTCGGCAGAGCGTTCACCTATCAATAAATTATGTTGTCTCCGCATATAATCTACTATATCGTTGGTAAAATCATCTCCAGCAACTCGAATGGATTTATCACAAACAATTCCACCCAAAGCAATAACTGCAATTTCGGAAGTTCCTCCACCTATATCAATAATCATGTTTCCCATTGGTTCTAGCACATCAATTCCAATTCCTATTGCGGCTGCCATTGGTTCGTGAATAAGGTACACTTCTTTTCCTCCTGCGTGCTCAGCAGAATCTTTTACGGCTCTTTTTTCTACTTCAGTAATGCCAGAAGGTATACAAATCACCATTTTTAACGAAGGAGTGAATAATGTTTTTTTGGGATTTATCATTTTAATCATTCCCCTAATCATGTGTTCTGCTGCGTCAAAATCAGCAATAACACCATCTCTAAGTGGACGAATTGTTTTAATATCTTCATGTGTTTTTCCGTGCATTTGCATCGCTTTTTTGCCAACAGCAATAATTTTTCCTGTCATTCTGTCTTTCGCAACAATGGAAGGTTCATCAACCACCACTTTATCGTTATAAATGATAAGCGTGTTGGCTGTTCCTAAGTCAATGGCAATTTCTTGTGTTAAGAAGTTAAATAGTCCCATAATTATTTATAAAGCGTGTTTTAATTGAGGTAAATGTATGAATTTAAACGATGGATATTTTTTTAAGTTGATAAGAACTATACACATTCTTTTGTTTATTTTTTTTAATGTTTAAAATGCCTAATCCCAGTGGTTACCATAGCCATATTATTAGCATCGCAATAGGCAATTGATTCGGCATCTTTTATTGAACCACCTGGTTGAATAACGGCTGTTATTCCTGCTTCATGTGCAATTTCTACACAATCAGGAAATGGAAAAAACGCATCGGAAGCCATAACAGCTCCATTCAAATCAAAACCAAAACTTTTTGCTTTGTGTATGGCTTGTCTGAGCGCATCAACCCTCGATGTTTGCCCTGTTCCACTTGCTAACAATTGCTGGTTTTTTGCTAAAATAATGGTGTTCGATTTGGTGTGTTTTACCAATATGTTTGCAAACTCTAAATCTGTAATTTCGGTTGCCGTTGGTTTTTTTGTGGTTACATTCGTAAAATCAGCAGCTTTGTTGGTAATTAAATCTTTATCTTGTTCAAGCACTCCATTTAAAATAGTTCGGAATTGCTTTTTTGGAAGTGTAATGGGTTTTTGCACTAAAATAACCCTGGTTTTTTTTTCTTTTAAGATTTCTAATGCTTCATTTGAATAATTTGGAGCAATAATTACTTCATAAAACAAATTGGTAATTTCTTTTGCCGTAGCATCATCAATGGCAGTATTAGAAATTAAAATGCCTCCAAAAGCAGAAACTGGATCGCCAGCCAAGGCATCTTTCCAAGCTTCTAACAAGGTGTTTCGGGTTGCTATTCCGCAAGCGTTGTTGTGTTTTAAAATAGCAAATGTTGGTTTTGTATTTGCAAAATCGGACATTAAATTTACTGCGGCATCAACATCTAATAAATTGTTGTAGGAAAGTTCTTTTCCGTTAAGTTTGGTAAACATTGCTTCTAAATCGCCATAAAAAATTCCTTTTTGATGTGGGTTTTCTCCATAGCGAAGCACTTGGGCTTGGGTTATACTTTGTTTAAAAACAGCTTCTTTATCGTTGTTAAACCAATTGAAAATGGCAGTATCGTAGTGTGATGAAATATTAAACGCATCTTGAGCATATTTCTTCCTGTCTTCTAATTCGGATACTCCATTTTTATTGTTGAGTAGCGATAAAAAGTTTTTATATTGTTCTCTTGAAGAAACAATTAGCACATCGTTATAATTTTTAGCGGCAGCTCTAATTAATGAAATGCCGCCTATGTCTATTTTTTCAATAATATCTGTTTCGGAAGCACCTGATTTTACTGTTTCTTCAAAAGGATATAAATCAACAATTACTAAGTCTATTTCAGGTATTTCGTATTCGGCAATCTGTGTTTGGTCTTCTGTTAATGCTCTTCTGTTTAAAATCCCTCCAAAAATTTTAGGATGTAATGTTTTTACTCTACCTCCTAAAATAGAAGGATAGGAAGTAAGTTCTTCAACGGCAATAACAGGAATATGAAGGCTTTCAATAAATTGTTGTGTTCCGCCTGTTGAATAAATGGTTACGCCAAGTTGGTTTAATTTTTCGATAATTGGTTGTAAATTATCTTTATGGAAGACCGAAATCAGTGCGTTTTTAATGTGTTTTTCACTCATTATTTTT
>PHDR01000081.1 GCA_002841035.1 Bacteroidetes bacterium HGW-Bacteroidetes-12
TTTTTAGTGTCTATTACCTCATGAATGAAATCATTATACAAAAACCCTAATTGTCTTTTCCCTTCAACAAAATAGTGTAAATCTTTATTCACAAAAAAACGAGCAACTAAATAACCAACATCGTTCACTCTATTGTATTTGAATGAATCTGCTAAAAAATTATAGACGTTTATCATCCCACAATAAGAACGAAGCGGATCGTCTTGAACATAGGATGAATTCCAGATAGAATGTGATTTATCAAAATCAAACACATTGGTATGCATAAAAAACACTAAAACATCTCCACCAAATTTAATTTGAAATTCAAAATCACTTTTATCAATATATTCTAAAAGAACATCTTTATCAATTTTGCTCATTTCTTCTTTCAATTCTAATGAAAGTTTTTCAGCTTCAGCTTTAAAATCATTAAAAATAGCAACGGTTTTTTTATACACATCTTGCTTTAAACATGCTTTTTCTTTAAGCGTGTCAAGAATAAGTTCTTTTGGAGATTTCATAAAGTCATTAGTTGATTAGTCATTAGTCATTGGTCATTAGTCATTCACACATCTACACATTCACACATCTGCACATCTACACATCTACACATCCACACATCAATAAGCTCTTGCAAAAACCACCCGTTGCGTAGATGGGCTGCCCGAAAGCACGCATTTCCCTGTTTCTTGTTTATTATTCAATGGAATACAACGAATAGTTGCTTTTGTTTCTTGTTTAATTTTTTCTTCGGTTTCTGGTGTCCCATCCCAATGAGCATATACAAAACCACCTTTATTTATTTTTATTTTAAATTCTTCCCAACTATCTGCTTTATTGGTCATTTCTTCACGATAATCAATCGCTTTTTGATATAGGTTTTTTTGAATATTTTCAAGTAAATGTTCAATCTTAGAGGCAATATCTTGTTGCTGCAAAACTTCTTTTTCTTTAGTATCTCTTCGGGCTACTTCTAATGTTCCATTTTCTAAGTCTCTAGGTCCAATTGCAATTCTAACAGGAACGCCTTTAAATTCGTATTCAGCAAATTTCCATCCAGGTTTTTGGGTGTCTCTATCGTCATATTTGACTAAAATTCCTTTTTCTTCTAATTCTTTTTTTATTTTTAAGGCTTGTTCTGAAATTTGAGCCAGTTGTTCTTCTCCTTTATATATAGGGATAATAACAACCTGAATTGGAGCTAATTTTGGAGGTAAAACCAATCCTTCGTCATCAGAATGAGTCATGATTAATGCTCCCATTAAACGGGTGGAAACGCCCCAAGAAGTAGCCCAAACAAATTCTTGCTTACCTTCTTTAGTGGTAAATTTCACGTCAAATGCTTTTGCAAAATTCTGACCTAAAAAATGAGAAGTTCCTGCTTGCAAAGCTTTTCCATCTTGCATTAAGGCTTCAATGCAATACGTTTCTTCTGCACCAGCAAAGCGTTCATTTGGAGTTTTTAACCCTTTAATAACTGGAATTCCCATCCATTGTTCAGCAAAAGTAGCATACACTTCCAGCATTTTTTCTGACTCTTCAATTGCTTCTTCTTTTGTGGCGTGAGCGGTATGACCTTCTTGCCATAAAAATTCAGCAGTTCTTAAAAATAAACGAGTACGCATTTCCCAGCGTACCACATTTGCCCATTGGTTAATTAAAAGTGGTAAATCTCTGTAAGATTGTATCCATCCTTTATACGTACTCCAAATAATAGCTTCTGAAGTAGGTCTTACGATTAACTCTTCGTCTAATTTAGCATTTGGATCAACAATTAATTTTGAAGGGTTTTCAGGGTCTGTTTTTAATCGATAATGCGTAACAACGGCACATTCTTTAGCAAAACCTTCTGCATTTTTTTCTTCAGCCTCAAACAAACTTTTTGGCACAAAAAGCGGAAAATAGGCATTTACGTGCCCTGTTTCTTTAAACATTTTATCGAGTTGGGCTTGTATTTTTTCCCAAATAGCATAGCCATAAGGTTTAATAACCATGCAGCCTCTAACTGCCGAATGGTCTGCTAAATCAGCTTTAACCACTAATTCGTTATACCATTGAGAATAATCTTCTTTTCTTGATGTGAAATCTTTTGCCATTTTTATTTTTTAGGTACGTTTTTTGATAAGAACAAATTTTAATCTTACTTTTATAAGTGTTCAAAATTAATTTTATTTTAAAAAGTAAACGTATGAAATCTTTACAACTTATCATTTTATTACTTAGCTTGTTTTTTCTATCTCAAATTTCATTTGCACAAGATGATTTTTATAATAATTCAAAAAAACAAAAGTCAACTATAACAGTAAAAGATTCCTCAAAACAAAATTCATCAATAATAACAATAGTTAATGACTCACTATCAACGAATGTTTTTGATGAACATTCTTATTTAACTGAAGATGAATTTCACAAATTAACAGATAAAGAAAATAATGAGAATTCAAATTATAATTACTCTGAAAATGAAGTTATTATTGATGAGCACCATCGAAAAACAAGAAATAACCAAATTGCAGGAGAAATTGTTGCCGAAATTATTTATAATGTAGCTATAACTTTTTTGATTATTTGGGGTTCTAGATAATTAAAATGGCATAAAGTTTGTATTTGTAATTATAAGGAAACATTTTTTTAACAGATTACGATTTTAACGAACGAATTAAAACATCACACCATGAAAACATTCAAATTTACACCCCTAATTGCATTACTAATCTTAGTTAGTTTTTCTGCAACAGCCCAAGATGACTTTTACCCATCATCTTCAAAAAAGAAAAAAAATAAGAATGAAGAACCTTCTATTGTTAAAGATAATGAGGTTATAAATGATGATGCTTATTCTACAGCAACAGATTATTATTATGATGTGCGTGAAAAAGAAGCTCAAGAAAATTATAATCGTAAAATGGGAATTACAGATTCTACTACCTACTATGAAGATGAAGAAGGAAATGTTAGAATAACAAACAATTATTATAATGGTGATAATTATAATTTTGAGAACGAATATTATGATTATGAATATTCTTCTCGAATTAAAAGATTCCACAGACCAACAGGTAGGTATGGTTATTACGATGATTATTATACCAATTATTATTATTACAATTATGACCCTTATTTTTATGGAACAAGCCTCTATATGAGTTATGGATGGTGGTATCCATCACCTTGGAGATGGAGTGTAGGTTGGGGCTACGGTGGTTGGAACTGGGGTTATGGTGGTGGTTGGGGCTACGGAGGCTTTGGTTGGGGTGGTTATTACGGAAATTCGTATTGGCTAGGATACAATCACGGTTATAATAATGGATATAATGCTGGTTGGTATGCTGGAAACAATTATTACAATAGCTATGATGGGAATAGCCATTATTATGGAAAAAGAGGTACAAATTCTTCTAACAATAGTTATGGAGGAAGAGGTGCTCAATCAGGAAATGCATCTAATACTAATACTGGTAAAAAAGCGTTGAGTTTTGGAGAAAAATATGAAGCTGCCGTTAAGAGTAACCCTTCATTAAATAATGGAGCGATAAAAACTACTCCTAAAAATGGAATTAATAAGCCCATTACAACAACTAAACCAGGAGGAAACTATACGAATCCAACACCTACTAAAAATAATGGATATGTAGCTCCATCACCAAGAACCCCAAATACACAACCAAGTAACCAACCTAATCAACCTATTAAACAACCAACAACAAGACCAACTTATCAACCTAAACAACAGCCTAGTACTAAACCAAACACTCAACCAAGGTCGCAGCCTAGGTCAAATAGCAATAAACCTAGTTATACATCTCCTAAACCAAACAATAAACCAAGTTACAACAGTCCAAGTCCTTCTTCTAGACCAAGTTATAGTGCACCTTCAAGAGGCGGAGGAAGTAGTGGAGGAAGTTATAGAGGTGGTTCTTCGGGAGGTGGTTCAAAATCTTCAGGTGGGGGAAGAAGCCCTAGATAATGTAATAATGTGGAGAAGTAACAATGAAACAATGTGGAATAATTTATAGTCTGCAACACTTTTAACCTTATGAAAAAAATTAAAAAAATAATACTTATTTGCATTTTAGTTGCGATACATAGTAAATATAAAGCTCAAAATGAATTTGATGCGCTCAGATATTCAAATATTGAACACTTTGGTGATGCACGTTTTAATGCAATGGGAGGTTCTTTTGGAGCATTAGGAGCAAATATGTCAGCTTTAAGTATTAACCCTGCAGGGCTAGGTGTTTATAAAAGTTCTGATTTTTCTTTTACACCCTCATTTCACATAAATTCAACGGAAAGCAAATCTTCAACAAATAATTTAGGAACAGATGGGAAATTAAATTTTCACATTGGAAATATTGGACTTGTTGGTGCTTTTAGTGGGTCCAACGGTTGGAGAAACGTGAATGTTACGATTGGCTATAACAGAATAAGTAATTTTAATTCTGCAATTTCTATAAATGGAAAAACAGATAATTCTTTTTTAGGTACTTATGCCAATGAAATTAATGCATCAGGAGTTTTTGCTGGAGGTGATATCGCAAATTCATTTCCTTTTTCGGCTAATTTAGGCTACCAGACTTACCTGATTAATCCTATGGTAACAGACTCAACTAAGTTTGATCACGTTTTCAAAGATTCTAAAAATATTAAGCAAATAACAAATATTGAAACCAAAGGAGGTATGGGGGAAACTTTTTTTGGAATAGGAGGGAACTTTGAAGATAAACTTTATATCGGAGCAATAATGGGAATTACCACCGTTCGTTATGAATTCAATAGAACATATAAAGAAACATCTGATGCAAGCGACACACTTACAGAATTTAAATCATTTACTGTAAAAGACTTTGTAAAAACATCAGGTTCTGGAATAAATTTAAAATTAGGTATGATTTATAGCCTAACAGATTGGTTCAGATTCGGTTTGGCTTTTCATACGCCTACCTATTATAGTTTAACAGATAATTGGGATACCCGTGTAACTTCTGAAGACAAATTGGGAGGAAAGTTAGAGGAACGTTCCCCTTTAGGAACATTTGACTATGTAGTAACAACTCCCTATAGGTTTATCACGAGTGGGGCTTTTATTATGAATGACCATGGAGTTATCAATGTGGATTATGAAATTATTGATTATTCTACAGCTCGATTGCGAGAGGATAATAATTTTTCAGGTGGAGCAGATTTTTCTTTAGAAAATAATAATATAAAAACTAACTTTCAAACTACGCATAACATTAGAGTTGGAACAGAATGGCGTTTAGATCCATTTAGGTTTAGAGCTGGATATAGATACATGGGAGACCCAATTAAAAGTAGTTTTAATGTTGATAACAGTGCAAACATTTATTCTGTGGGAATAGGAATTAAACAAGAAGGTTATTACTTTGATGTAGCATATTTGTTAAAAACGTATAAAGCCGCAGTTCCTGTTGTTTCTGAATTTAATGATTTTGCAGAGGTAAATTTGAATGACCATTATCTTACTTTTACCTTAGGATTTAGGTTTTAATTAGAGGCTGTCTTTAGAGTCCAACTTCTTCGTTATTCTCGTTTTAAAAATCAGTCATTTACAAAAGTAAACTCCTGATTTTCAAAACTTCGAACGCCTCGAATTTGAACTTTAAAGTTCAGCCTCTCGACTAAAAAGACAAACTCTAATTAGAGTTCGTCCATAATGTCTGATTTATTCAAAGCTTTTGAAAAATTCGAATCTTTTATTTTTTCCTGATCCATATAAACCTACACTTAGTTATTAACTTTTATAAAAACAACCGAAATTCATTTTATATTTGCAACTTTCAAAAAAAATGAAGTATGCAAAATAATGTTGTAAAGCAAACAAATTTTAATTTTAAAGGTCAAAAAAGCTACTACAAAGGCAAAGTTAGAGATGTTTACAACATCAACGATGAACTTTTAGTGATGGTGGTTTCTGATAGAATATCAGCTTTTGATGTAGTGCTTCCAAAAGCAATTCCTTACAAAGGACAAGTATTAAATCAAATTGCAGCAAAATTTTTAAAAGCTACCGAAGACATTTTACCTAATTGGGTTATTGCCACTCCAGACCCCAACGTAACCATAGGAAGGGTTTGTGAAACCTTCAAAGTTGAAATGGTAATTAGAGGTTATCTTTCTGGACATGCTTGGAGAGAATATAGTGCAGGAAAACGAATAATTTGTGGTGTTCAAATGCCCGATGGAATGAAAGAGAATGATAAATTTCCTCAACCAATAATAACACCATCAACAAAAGCAAGCGAAGGACATGATGAAGATATTTCTCGTGAAGAAATTATTAAACAAGGCATCGTTTCCGAAAGTGATTATATAAAACTAGAAGATTATACCAGAAAGATTTTTCAAAGAGGCACTGAAATAGCTGCTCAAATGGGATTGATTTTGGTTGACACAAAGTATGAGTTTGGTAAAATTGCAGAAACAATTTATTTAATTGATGAAATTCATACACCTGATTCATCTAGGTATTTTTATAAAGAAGGGTATCAAAATCGTCAAGATAGAGGAGAAAAACAAAAACAACTTTCTAAAGAATTTGTTAGAGAATGGTTAATTGCCAATAATTTTCAGGGTAAAGAGGGACAACAAATACCCGAGATGACAGATGAATTTGTAAATGAAATTTCTGAAAGATACATAGAATTGTATGAAAAAATTACAGGTGAAACTTTTGTGAAAGCAGCTATTTCTTCAATCAACAGTCGAATAGAAGATAATATTAAAAAATATTTGAATGAGTTGGAAGGTCAACGATGAAATTTGATTTTTGTTTAATAACATACAACCAACCTCCTAAACTAACCTCTGACCAAAGAAGCATTGTTAAGTTGTTTTTTTACAGCAGCAATTTCAGTAATTAAAGCACGGTTTTCTTCTGCTCCATTGCCAATAACCAACATATCAGCTCCAGCCAAATAAATTTCATTGGCAGCTTGAGGCGTTCTAATTCCTCCACCAATTAATAAAGGAATAGAAATTATTTCTTTGGTTTTTTTTATCATCTCTAAACTAACACATTTTTTAGCACCACTTCCCCCATCAATGTAAATGAGTTTCATACCCAAATATTCTCCAGCTAAAGCAGTTACAGCAGCTATTTCAGGTTTGTCATAAGGTAGCGGATTCGTGTTACTCACATAGCTTGCTGTGGTTTGTGTTCCTCCATCAACTAACATATATCCCGTTGAAAGTACTTCTAAATTTGATTTTTTCACAAAAGGAGCAGCAACAACTTGATTTCCAATTAAAAACTCAGGGTTTCTACCAGAAATAAGTGATAAAAACAAAATACCGTCTGCATAATTTGTAATTTGATTAGGACTTCCAGGAAAAAGAATTACAGGAATGGATGAATTTTCTTTTATAAAACGAACAGTTTTGGCTAAATCACCAGAGGTTAATAAACTTCCTCCAACAAAAAAAAAGTCAACATCAGCATTATTACAAATAGCAATTGTTTTATTTAAACACGCAAAATCTTGTTTATCAGGATCAACTAAAATTGCCAACATTTTTTTGTTGTCATTCGCTAATTTAGTGATAGTAGTATAAATTTTATCGACCGTCATAAGAACACAAACTTACAGAATAGTTAAATAATACGATGAAACTTTATAAATTTTATTGATTTATTGCTAATTCCTAAAAGGTTATTTGGTAATTTTGTTTACCTAAAATAAAAAACTTAATAACTATGAATACTACAAACGTGGAAAAATTACCTTACAAAGTAAAAGACATTTCCCTTGCCGAATGGGGAAGAAAAGAAATTAGATTAGCTGAAGCTGAAATGCCAGGTTTAATGGCTATTAGAGAAGAGTTTGGTAACTCAAAACCGTTAGCAGGTGCAAGAATTGCAGGTTGCTTACACATGACTATCCAAACGGCTGTTCTTATTGAAACATTAATGCATTTAGGTGCTGAAGTAAGTTGGTCATCATGCAATATTTTCTCAACACAAGATCAGGCTGCTGCTGCTATTGCTGCTGCTGGAATTCCTGTGTTTGCTTGGAAAGGGTTAACTGAAGAAGAGTTTAATTGGTGTATAGAACAAACATTATTCGCTTTTGAAGGCGGAAAACCATTGAACATGATTTTAGATGATGGTGGCGATTTAACTAATATGGTTTTTGACCAATATCCAGAATTAACTAAAGATATTAAAGGTTTATCTGAAGAAACTACTACAGGTGTTCACCGTCTGTACGAAAGAATGAAAAATGGCACATTGGTTATGCCTGCTATTAACATTAATGATTCCGTTACAAAATCTAAATTTGATAATAAATATGGTTGTAAAGAATCGTTAGTTGATGCAATTAGAAGAGCTACCGATGTTATGATGGCTGGGAAAGTAGCTGTTGTTGCTGGATATGGTGATGTGGGTAAAGGTTCTGCAGCTTCGTTAAGAGGTGCTGGAGCTAGAGTTATTGTTACCGAAATTGACCCAATTTGTGCCTTGCAAGCTGCAATGGACGGATTTGCTGTTAAAAAAATGGATGATGTTGTTAATCAAGGCGATATTATTGTTACAACAACAGGAAATAAAGACATTATCACTGGTCGTCATTTCGAAAAAATGAAAGACAAAGCTATTGTTTGTAATATTGGTCATTTCGACACAGAAATAGATGTTGCTTGGTTAAATGCAAATGCTAAAAAAGATACTATCAAACCTCAGGTTGATATGTACAACCTGAAAAATGGTAATCAAATCATCTTATTAGCTGAAGGTAGATTAGTGAACTTAGGTTGTGCAACAGGACATCCTTCTTTTGTAATGAGTAATTCTTTCACTAACCAAGTTTTAGCACAGTTAGAATTATGGAAAAACTCAGCTAGCTACAAAAATGAAGTATATATGTTGCCTAAGCATTTAGATGAAAAAGTGGCTCGTTTGCACTTAGCAAAAATAGGTGTTGAATTAGATGAATTAACTCCAGAGCAAGCTAAATATATTGGTGTTGAGGTTCAAGGGCCATACAAACCAGAATATTACAGATATTAATTTTTTGTTTTAGTAATTAATTATAAAGAACCGTAGCAAGATTTGTTACGGTTCTTTTTTATACCAATCATCCGTTTCAAAATTATTATTTTAAACTGATAGATTCATCACTTCGTTTACTAAAATTAGTTCCTCATTTTGTAAAACATCGTTCAGAATGACACGGACACACCTCTTTACCGCCATTGCAAGTAAGGTACGAATCAAGCAATTTGCCCCTTGTTACCGTCATTGCGAGTGAGGTACGAACGAAGCAATCTGTCTAAATAACAGACAGATTGCTTCGGTTTTTCCCTCGCACAAACCCTGCTAAACCTCGCAATGACGAATAAGACTGGCTTCGCAATGCCGTTGTG
>PHDR01000082.1 GCA_002841035.1 Bacteroidetes bacterium HGW-Bacteroidetes-12
TTTTTATCCTATATTCGATTTAGTAGATGTTTTAGAAATCATAGAATTGAAAGATAATTCTTATCCTCAATTTTCAAGTTCTGGAATTTTTATTCCAGGAAACCCTGAGAATAATCTTTGTTTAAAAGCTTATAACTTGTTAAAAATGGAATACGATATACCAAATGTTGCCATTCATCTTCATAAAGTTATTCCAATTGGTGCAGGTTTAGGAGGTGGTTCTTCCGATGCTGCTTTTACACTTAAATTATTGAACAACTTATTTAGGTTAAATTTATCAGATAATATACTTATTGAATATGCTCAAAAGCTAGGAAGTGATTGTGCATTTTTCATAAAAAACAAACCTGTTTTTGCCTTTGGAAAAGGGGATGAATTTGAAGATATAAACTTAAATCTTTCAACTTATAAAATAAAAATCGAATACCCAAGTATTCATATTGGAACAGCTGAAGCATACAGCGGAGTAACCCCTATTAAATCAAAACTAAAGTTAAAAGAAATTATCAGTCAGCCAATAAATTCATGGGGAAAATTAATTAAAAATGATTTTGAGTATTCAATATTTTTAAACTACCCTGAAATTGAACAGCTGAAATTAAGGTTTTATAAAGAAGGTGCTATTTATGCTTCCATGACAGGAAGTGGTTCTGCTGTATATGGTATATTTGAAACAATTGACTCCTGATTTTTTCTATTAAATTTTATTTAAAACCTTTACTGTTTATACAATTTAGTAAATTTGACCTCTTATTTTATATAAAAATATTGAACTATGGCTGTATATTTAGATTTTGAAGAACCGATACAAATTTTAGAAGAGCAACTTGCCGAACATATAAAACTTCAAGAAGAAAAAGGAGTAGATACTTCAAAAATAATTAAAGAAATTGAGAAAAAAATCAAAGAAACTCGTAAGGAAATATACAGTAATTTAACTCCATGGCAACGTGTTCAAGTTTCTCGTCATCCCGAAAGACCTTATACGTTGGCTTATATTAAACATATTTCTGACAATACATTCCTAGAATTGCATGGCGACAGAACTGTTAAGGACGACAAAGCAATGGTTGGTGGTTTTGGGTTTATTGATGGTCAATCAGTAATGTTTATTGGTCAACAAAAGGGAATAAACACCAAAATGCGTCAGTACAGAAATTTTGGAATGCCTAATCCTGAAGGATACAGAAAAGCACTTCGATTAATGAAAATGGCTGAAAAATTCAATAAACCAGTAATTTGTTTAATTGACACTCCTGGTGCTTTTCCTGGTTTGGAAGCCGAAGAAAGAGGGCAAGGAGAAGCAATCGCAAGAAATTTATTTGAAATGGCTCAATTAACTGTTCCAATTATTGCAATTATTATTGGTGAAGGTGCCTCTGGGGGTGCTTTAGGAATTGCAGTGGGCGATAAAGTGTTAATGTTAGAAAACACTTGGTATTCTGTAATTTCACCAGAATCTTGTTCTTCTATTTTATGGAGAAGTTGGGATTTTAAAGAACAAGCTGCTGCTGCCTTAAAACTTACTTCAACCGATATGTTAGAAAACAAATTGGTAGATGGTGTTATTAAAGAGCCTTGTGGTGGCGCTCACGCCTATCCAAATGAAACTTTTGAAATTGTAAAAAAAGAAATTTTAAAGCATTTACCTAAATTAATGGAAATGGATAAAGAGAAATTGGTGAACAAACGAATTGATAAGTTCTGTAGTATGGGTGTTGTGGTTGAAGGGTAGAGTTTGATTCAGAATGTCCGATTTATTCATTCTTTTTTATTGTTTTTTATAGGTATTCATGAACTCGTAAAAACTCGGTTCTTCGTTATTCTCAATCTTTAAATCAGTCATCCCGAGTACTCGGGACTATGATTTTCAGATTATCGAAACCTCGAACTCGAATATTCTGAACCAAACTCTCGACTAAAAAGACAGACACTAATAGTGTCTGTCCATACAATCGAGAGGCTGAACTATAATGTTCGAGTTCGAGGCATTCGAAGTTTTGAAAATCAGGAGTTTACTTTTGTAAATGACTGATTTTTAAAACGAGAATAACGATGAAATCGGACATTATAGACAGTCTCTAATTAAGCCAACACTTCTTTCACTTTATCGGCAGCTTCTTTCAACAATACGGCAGAATGAACTTTTAAACCTGAGTCATCAATTAGTTTTTTAGCTTCTATGGCATTGGTTCCTTGCAAACGAATAATAATTGGCACGTTTATATCTCCAATATTTTTATATGCATCAACAACACCTTGAGCAACTCTATCGCAACGAACTATTCCTCCAAAAATATTTACTAAAATAGCTTTTACATTTTCATCTTTCAAAATCATTCTAAATGCTTTCTCCACTCTTTCTGCATCAGCAGTACCTCCAACATCAAGGAAATTTGCAGGTTCTCCACCCGATAGTTTAATTATATCCATAGTTGCCATTGCCAATCCAGCACCATTTACCATACACCCTACATTTCCATCTAAGTTCACATAATTTAATCCTGCTTCTTTGGCTTCCACTTCAACAGGGTCTTCCTCTGATTTATCTCTCATCTCAGCAATTTCTAGATGGCGGAACAAACCACTTTCATCTAAACTTACTTTAGAATCAACAGCAATAATTTTATTATCTGAAGTTTTTAAAACAGGGTTTATTTCAAACATAGAAGCATCAATACCTTCGTAAGCGGCATATAATGCAAATACAAATTTTGTCATTTGTTTAAATGCTTCTCCTGATAATCCTAAATTGAAAGCTATTCGTCTAGCTTGAAAACCTTGCAAACCAACGGTTGGATTAATTTCTTCTTTAAAAATTAAATGAGGAGTATTTTCTGCAACTGTTTCGATATCCATCCCTCCTTCAGTAGAATACATAATAATATTTCTGCCAGATTCTCTATTCAACAAAACTGACATATAAAATTCAGACGGTTCTGATTCGCCAGGATAGTAAACATCTTGAGCAATAAGTACTTTATTTACTTTTTTGCCACCTGCTTTTGTTTGTTTAGTAACCAAATGGCCTCCTAAAATTCCTTTTGCAATATCCTGAACTTTATCCAATCCTTTAGCTAATACAACTCCGTGCGAACCTGTTTCTGTTATCACTCCCTTTCCTCTACCTCCAGCATGAATTTGTGCTTTTACCACAAACCATTCTGAACCCGTTAAACGATTTACTTCTTTAGCTGCTTCAACAGCCTGTTCTGGTGTGTCGGCAACAACACCTTCTTGAATGGCTACGCCATATTTTTTAAGTAATAACTTACCTTGATACTCGTGAATATTCATAATTTATAATTTTTCAAATTGAACACCAAAAGTAACAGTTTTAATTGATTTAAAGCTGTCTTTTTGTGAACAATTTCACACAGTTTTGTTGAAAATGATTAAACGGTTTGTTCTAAGTTTGCCCAAAAAGTAGCACTTGGAAGTGAAAGAGCATGTTTATACACATCATTTATAGTGTTTAATACATTGGGGCGTATCATTTCTGGAAGAACGACTACATCATAAATTTCATCAACACTGGTTTGATAGCTAATTTCGCCAACTGTTGCTTGGGTAGGCAAATGCACTATTTTAATTCCTGCAAAGTTCGCTTTATCTGAAAATGAAAGCTTTGCAAAAGTGCTCGAATTTTTTCTTAATTTAGAAAATCCAATAAAAGCATAATCTTTATAAATGCTTAATCCTCTGCAAAATCCTTCAAATTTTTTAATTACTTTATAGGATTTATCTTCTACATTCACTTTAACAAATTCGCCACTTGCCGAAAGCAACAAGTAGAGTTCGTTATTGTATATTTTTGGAGAATGTGGCATTGCTAATCCTTCTAAAATAATTTCATTGGTTTCTATGTCCATTAAAATTCCTCCACCAACAATATTATCTCTCCAGCCTTGAGGTGTGTTAGTTGTGCCTAAGGCGGTTACGTATTTGGGTTTTCCATCAACCATCACTAATCCGTTTAGATGACAGCGGTCTTCGGAGGCTAAATGTGTAACAAATGGAGGTTGCCAAATAGGTTTAAAATTATGATTGCCATCAATTTTACACACACACGAAAAAGAAGTGTTGATAGCAAAGATACCTTCGTTACCAAAGGCAATATCGTGCATATCTACTTGCCCAGTATAAAAGGTAATTCGAGGCAGAAATAAACTATCATACACATTATGTTTATTGGGATAATGCACGGCTAGTTCTCTGGAATTTTCCAACAAAATAACCTCGTCTTTAGATGCGATAAGCATTTTATCGCCATGCACCGCCAATCCCATAGGTTTTTGAAATGTTCGGGGCAAGGTGTTTAGCCTTTCTTTATCAGGGTTTGGACTAATTAATACTAATTTACCTGCTTGGTAAGTGGTAATAGCAATGCTACAATTAAGGTGTAACAATAATTCTGGAAGTTGTGGCGAATAAACCGCAGAAAAAGGTGTCATATTTTTGGATTAAAATTTATAAACAAAAGTCATAAAAAAAAGGTATAATTCAGTCTTTTTTTTTTGTAAAAATTAGAATTTCAAAATGCTCAACAAAAAACTGGTAGTTGATAAAGCTGATTGTTAAAAAGCCCAAATGGCTTTTATCTCTTCATCTTGAGCTTTTTGCTATACAAACTACTATTTTACATCACATCCACATCTATACTAATTCTCACCGATTTATACTTACTAAACGCTTCAAATTGATTTTTTGCTGCTAAAATGAGTGTTCTTGTTTTAGAAATAGAAAGGTTTCGTTCAATTTTTAGTAAGCAATTTTTGTGAAACTTGTTTTTAATTCTCGAAATAGATGGGAAATCAGGACCCAACAATCGGTTTCCAAAGCTTTGTTTGAGTGCTGTTGAAAATTCATCTGCACCAGCATTCAATATATTTTTATCTTTGTGCGAAAGTGTGAAATGGATTAATCTGAAAAAAGGTGGATAAGCAAACTTTTTACGTTGCACCAGTTCATCATTATACATCCCTATAAAATCGGTATCAATTACTTGTCTAATAATAGGATGGTAAGGTTCGTAGGTTTGAATAATTACTTTACCTCGCTTGGTTCTTCCAGCTCTTCCACTCACTTGGCTCATGAGTTGAAAAGACCGCTCAAAAGAACGGAAATCTGGAAAATTGAGCATGGAATCTGCATTTAGCACACCAACCAACGATACATTATTAAAATCCAATCCTTTCGTAACCATTTGTGTTCCAACCAACACATCAATATTTCTGTCTTCAAACTCAATAATTAGTTTGTGATAGGAATTTTTGGTTCGAGTAGTATCCGCATCCATTCTTGCCACACGAATAGTTGGAAAATAAATAGCTAATTCCTCTTCTATTTGCTCTGTTCCAAAGCCTTTTAAGGTTATTCTGGCACTTCCACAAGCCGGGCAAGTGGAAGGCATTTTTTTTGATGCCCCACAATAATGACATTTTAATAAATGGGTGTATTTATGGTAGGTTAACGAAACATCACAATGATTGCATTGCGGCACATGTCCACAATCTTCACAAATCATAAAAGGAGCATAACCTCTTCGGTTTTGAAATAAAATTACTTGTTCTTTATTTTTAAAAGCCTCTTCCATTGCTTCAATAAGTAAAGGAGAAAAGTGTTGTTTCATTAATTTTTTTCGTGTTGCTTCTTTAATATCGGCACACAAAATTTCGGGCAATAGCACACCTCCATGTCGCTCGGTTAAGGTTACCAATCCATATTTTCCTTGCTGAGCGTTCCAATAGGTTTCTATGGCTGGTGTTGCTGAACCTAACAAAACTTTTGCTTGATGTAAATTAGCTAATACAATAGATGTATCTCTGGCATGATAGCGTGGTGCAGGATCAAATTGTTTAAACGTATTTTCATGTTCTTCATCAATAATTATTAATCCCAACTTGCTAAATGGCAAAAACATAGATGACCTTGCCCCCATCACAATTTGAAAGCGTTGAGGTGTTTTTTGTGCTAAATTTTCATTGAAATTCAATACTTCATTCCAAACTTCCACCCGTTCGTTTTCGTTGAATTTAGAATGGTAAACACCAATTGTGTCGCCAAAAACTTTTTGTAAACGCACAATAAGTTGGGTGGTTAAGGCTATTTCGGGCAACAAATACAACACTTGTTCACCTTTTTCTAGTGCTTCTTTTATAAGTTTAATGTAAATTTCTGTTTTCCCTGAGCCCGTAACACCGTGCAGCAACACCACATCTTTGGTCTCAAATTTTTGTTTTATTGCTGTAAATGCTTGTTGCTGATGTTCGTTGAGTGTTGCATCTGTAATTAATGCATTGGCATAATCATCAAACCTGTTTTTTTGTTGTTCATATACTTCAAAAATGCCTTTTTCAACTAATTTGTTAATGATAGCAGCACTCACATTGGCTGTTTTTTGTAGCACTATTTTTTCTACAGGTTGTTGATTTTTTTGGTATCGATTAGAAAGTTGCACAAAAGCCATCAACGCACTGAGCTGTTTTTTTGAGTTGGAAACCTCATCGAACAATAACTTTAAATTTTCTTCATTATTTGCATAAGCAGTAAGTTTAAGATATGCAACCATTTTGGGTTTAAACTTATCTTTCACTTCTTCATAAACCACAATTACTTGCTTTTGAATAAGCGACTGAATGAATGTATGCACATTTTTAACACTCAATATTTCTGAAACTTCGAGCAATGTTAGTGTGTTTCTAACTTCAAGAGCTTCTACAATAAGGTATTCTTTATCGGATAATGTTGAATAATCAATTTTTTTATCGGGATACAACACCAATTTGGTTTCTCCAGCCAACTTTAATGCTCCAGGCAAGGCTGCATTGAAAACATCGCCTGGGTTAGCCATATAATATTCAGCTATCCAATCCCATAATTTAAGTTGAAAATTATTTACAATTGGTCTTTCATCTAGTAAAGCATCAATATATTTCGATTCGTATTCTTTGGGCGGTTGGTTGTGAATTTTTTTAATAAGAGCTGTATATAATTTCCCTCCTTTGCCAAAAGGAACAATTACTCGCTGCCCAATTATTAGCTGATTGTTTAACGCAACAGGAACTCTGTACGTAAATAAATTAGGCACAGCAAGTGGTAAAATTACATCAACAAAAAAGGTAGTTTCCATTAAAAAAAAATGAGCTGTAAAAGTACGATTTTTGATTTACGATTTTTGGTGTATTTTGTCAGGTATGGAACTTTTTAAAAATAAAATAATCTTAAATTTACATTTTAATTTACATCACTCAATACAAAAAATATGAATAAATTCTTATTAATAAGCTGTTTTATTGTGTTTCCTATGTTTGCAACAACAGCAACTGCCCAAAAAATGGACAATAAAAAAATTGCTAAACTATTGGGTGGCGTTGCCGATAGCATTAATGGGCAAACAGGTTATTGGCAATTTAAGTATTTCGATCGGTATTTTATTTTAATTACCGATGAAACCAATAATAGAATGCGAATTATGTCGCCCATAGCCAATGAAGCTGATTTAGATGATGTTTATTTTAAAAAAGCCTTAGAAGCCAATTATCATTCTGCATTAGATGTTAAATATGCTCTAGCTGAAAATATTATGTGGTCGGTTTTTATCCATCCATTAAAAGCCCTAAATGATGATCAACTTTTAGATGCAATATCGCAAGTGTATGCAGCTGCGGCAACTTTTGGTTATTCCTATTCGAGCACAAATTTTGTTTTTGGAAAGCCTCAAGAATAAGATTAATTGCAATTTTTTTCGGCAGTCCAAGTACTGATAAAAACTTCTTTAAGTGTAATATCACCCATTTTTTTTTCAAAAGTTTCTACCTAATGAAAAAACTTATTTTAATAGCTAGTTTTGTTGGTTACTTCTGCTCACCATAACGGCAACTGCTTAAAAAATAGGCAATACAAAGTTAATTTTATTTCTTAAAAATAAGTAAAATAAATTTTGTTGCTTTCAATTTTTATTTATATCTTAGTCAACTAATTCAAAACCTTATATTTATGAGAACTTTAAAAAACATTAAAAATAATAACAAATTATATTTATCACTAATAATTTGTTTATCTCTTTCAATATTTAACACATATTCGCAAAACAACACAAATAATGTTGACAATGTTGATGGGTCAACCAATGTGTTTCGTGTACAAGAAGCACTAGGTAGTAATGCCACTTATTTTACGGTTAAACACCACATGGATTCTTTGGTTGAAAATGGTTTTATAAGTGACACCTTAGAAGATGGTCCTGCAGCAAAATTTAGCCGTTGGGATTGGTTTTGGAGTGGACGAACCGTAGATCCATTTAACTCTGCTAACCACGGCAAATTTTCCAATTACTTAGCCCTGATGCATCAACTTTCATTATCTAATTGCACGCAAAACCCTACCAATATTCAATATAATTGGAATTTATTAGGTCCCATACAACACCCCGAGCAACGCATGGGACGAATAGATGTTGTAAAAACCCTACCCAACAACCCCACAAGCAAAATGTTATATGCCGGAGCACCTACTGGTGGGCTATGGCGTACTAACGATTACACTATTCCCAATCCTGTTTGGGAAAACATTACTGACAATATTGGGCTACCTTTTATTGGTGTTTCGGGCTTAGAATTTGATCCTATTGACAATAATACAGCTTACATCATTGCCTCTTATAAAGAATGGACAAATTATAGTATAGGTGTGTTTAAAACCACTAATTTATCTGCTCCTCAACCCACTTGGACAAGAATATTAGCAGGAAACAACAACTCATTAGAATTTCAAATCAAAAAAATTTTAACTCACCCCACTAATGCCAACGAACTTTATGTATTACGAGACAATGAATTGTTGCAATCTACAGACGGTGGAGCTACTTTTGTAACATTAACTACATTGCCACCACCACCATCAAATGCTATTAATCACACCTCTTTTGATTTTATTTTAGATAAAATCGATCCTTCTGTAATTTACATTACAAGTCAAATTGTTATTACTTGGGCTCCATTTATAGTAGAAGGTCGTTTATGGAAAATTGTGCTTACCCCTCCATATCCCATTCAGCCTACTGATATAACCTCTTCTTTATCATCTGCTCCAACTGCTAGGATGCGATTAGATAATAGTCAACTAGGAACTTATATTATTTACCCTATAAATGCTGCTTTTTCTACTTATAACATAGATAAAACCATTAACTCAGGTGTTAGTTGGAGCTTTATGAGTCAAAATAACAACGCTAATGTCTTTTTATCTATATTTGAAGTTTCAGATAATAATGAAAATATCATTTATTTAGAAGGAGGTACATCGTCTCGAAAAAGACAAATTATCAAATCATTGAACAGAGGGGTTGATTTTAAAG
>PHDR01000083.1 GCA_002841035.1 Bacteroidetes bacterium HGW-Bacteroidetes-12
GTTTCTGGGTTTTTGGTGTCAATTTTAAACCATTCTATGTTTTTGATGGCAATATCTACATGGTCGGTGGAATAGAACCAACCTCTCCAAAACCAATCTAAATCAACAGCCGAAGCGTCTTCCATTGTTCTAAAAAAATCTTCTGGTGTTGGATGTTTAAATTTCCATCGTTCGGCATAGGTTTTAAATGCGAAATCAAACAATTCTCGTCCCATAACAGTTTCTCTTAAAATATTTAAAGCTGCCGCAGGTTTACCATAGGCATTGTTTCCAAATTGATGTATGGATTCTGAGTTGGTCATAATTGGAGAGATGTATTGTTTATCCCCTTTCATATAATCTACAATGCCAGCGGCAGGGCCTCTTCTTGAAGGATAACCTCGCTCCCACTCTTGCTCACACAAATATTGAGTAAATGTGTTTAATCCTTCGTCCATCCAAGTCCACTGGCGTTCGTCCGAATTAATTATCATGGGGAAAAAATTATGACCTACTTCATGAATAATTACGCCAATCATGGCATATTTTGTTCGTTCAGAATAGGTTCCATCTGGCTCTGGCCGTCCGCCATTAAAACAAATCATTGGATATTCCATTCCTATACTTTTTGAATGTACGGAAATTGCTACAGGATAAGGATAATCTGTTGTGTGTTTAGAGTAAGATGTTACGGTGTGTGCTACCACTTTAGTAGAATATTGTTCCCACAACGGATTTCCTTCTTTAGGATAATAGCTCATTGCCAATGTTTTTTTGCCGTTAATATCCACTGCCATAGCGTCCCAAATAAATTTTCGGGAAGTTGCAAAAGCAAAATCTCTCACATTGATAGCACTAAAGCTCCAAGTTTTAGTTCCTTCTTTTTTTATTTTTTCAGATTCTTCTGCTTCTGTTTGTGTTACAATTATTACGGGTGTTTTAAATTCGTTTTGGGCTTTTGCAAAACGGGTTCGTTGCTCTGTAGTTAATACCGATGGGGCATTGGTTAAAGTGCCTGTTGCAGCAACAATATGATCGGATGGGACGGTTATGTTTACTTTAAAATCTCCAAAAGGAAGGGTAAATTCACCTCTTCCTAAAAATTGTTTGTGTTGCCACCCTTCTACTTCGTTATAAACCGCCATTCGTGGATAAAACTGAGCGATGGTATATAAATAGTTATCATCTTCTTTAAAATATTCATACCCCGAACGACCTCCAATTTCATCTCTATTGTTTACATTATACCACCATTTAATTTTGAAAGAATAAGATGCTCCTGGTAGTAATGGTTTTGGTAAATCTATTCGCATCATTGTTTTATTAATGGTGTAAGGCAAATCTTTTCCTGAAACGTCTTTCACATAATCCAACTTAAAGCCGCCATCAAAATCATTATGAATTTCTGCCAATTGCTTAAAACTCATTTTACTACCTATGCTATTTGTGTTTATTAGCTTAGTATCGGAATCCTTCGATCGCATATTTTGGTCGAGTTGCACCCATATATAGGTTAATTTATCGGGGGAATTATTTTTATAGGTAATGGTTTCCTTTCCGTATATTTTTTGCGTTTTATCATCTAAAGTTATATCTATAATATAATCCGCTTTTTGCTGATAATAGGCATGTCCTGGTGCTCCTGATGCTGTTCTATAAACCGTTGGTGTTGCAAATTCTTCTTTGAGTTGCTTAAATTTATTAGTTTCTTGAGCAAAAATGCCAGACACTAAAATGAATGATATTGCTATTGTGCTTATTTTTTTCATGCGTATTGTATGACTTCTTAATTTATAATTTATGATTTTCTTTTATTTTTTCTTTGTTTAATCTAAAATTAAATCGTTGTTCTCCAATTGTTATATAAACTATGGTTACGTGTTCTTGAAAATATTCAATAAGTAAATCTGATTTTACTTCTATGGAGGAGATTTGTTGAACAGTTGTTGATTCCAAATAACAATAAATGTTATCATTAGATTTTACTTCTTTGCCAAAAAAAGAAAGCGGTTGTTCTTTATCGTTAATTAATATGCTAAAGTGGTTATTTATATAAGCATATAACAATGAATCTGCATTACTATTTTCTTTTTCTGTGCCTAAATACAAATTAGGAACACCTTCTTTCTGCAGGGCATATTCCAAGTCATGACCAATAAATTTAAGGGCTATTTCTATTTTTTTGTTTTCATCATTATAGTTAAGTTCTATAATAGTTACATAATAATTATGCACAATAAAGCTCAATGCTAAAAATGGTAAAAATAACAACGAAAATTTCCTAATCATCATTCTAAAAAAATGAACAACAAAATTAAACAAACGATGTTTATTTAGAGCAATATCATTGCATAAAAAACACCATGCCATCTTATTTCATTTTTAGGAATCAAACAAAACAAATATTTTATATTAATTAGGTTGAATTTTTGGTTAAAGTTTAATTGACTCATCATTTTCTAATCCTGTAAAATTATTTTCGAAAACAATATCCTCGTTATAAAAATTTTATAGCTAATTATTGTTTTGATTATTAATATTTATACCCCGAAGATTCATTATTTTTTTCTAATTCTACACCTAATGAAAGCACAATTCTATTTACAAAATTAAAATAAGAAATTACTAATGTTGCGTCTAAAATAGCAGCGTCAGAAAAGCCTTCTTGCTTTAGTTTTTCAACTAGGTTTAATTCATTTGCAGGATTTTTAGTCGCATTTTCGGCAAATTGACATAATGCAAATTCTTTACTTGTTAATTCATTTTTAATGTGCTTATAGTTTGTTCTTAATGCCTCTACTTTATTTTGGTCTTTCCAATAATGTTTTAAAGCTTCTGCGTGATGAATTTGGCAATAGCGGCAATTATTTGCTTCAGAAACAACAACAGCCAGCATTTCTCTTTCAGCTCTGGTAAGTTCAGATTTTGAAAACATAATTTCCATGTATAAATCAATATGTTTAACAATGCTTTCTGGTCTTAAGCTTTGTATTTTATGAACTTCGGCTAATTTTCCTCTTTTAGTAATTAACTCGTCATAAATTTCTTTAAGTCTTCCTGTTGCTTCTTGTTGTTGAATAACTTTAATTTTTGCCATAATTATTTTCTTGTTGTTAGCCTCAAAATTAAACAAATGATGCTTATTTAGTTTTTTTATAACATTTTAAAATAAAATAAACTACTTTATTAAATTGATTAAGGCTTAATAATTTCAATCATCTCTTTTCCTGTGGCTTGTTCTTTCGTATATAATTTCACATGTGAGATTTTAGGTATCCAAAATGACCCTCCATCAATTTGTATGAATATTTTTTCCACTAAAACTTCATTATTATTTAAATTGGTAAATACTCTAAAACAGTCTTTTTTATCTTTTTTTAATGTGAAACTTCTTTTGTCGTAAGACACGAAATGAAATTGTGCACTAGTCTCTGAAATTTTTGTGTAATGAAGTCCATACGCATAACGTTGCTGAATCCAAGTTAGTGGTTTTATTGCACCTCCTTCGGTTTTCCTAATCCAAAAAATGGTAATAGGGTTTTCTATATCCAATTTATTTTCGGAAACAGTATGTGCATTATAAAAAATTTGATTTCCATCTTTACTTCGCTCAATTTTAAATAAAGAACTGCCATCCGATTTTGATGCACTGTTTTTAAATGAGTAAAAACTTATTGAAAAAACTAGAAGTAAAAAATAAAAAATTTTCATCTTGTTTGTTAAGTTTTAAATGTTTCATCATTAATTATTCTCTAAATACAATATTGAGTAGTCGATAGTTTTTTTATTTCCTGACAAAAAAAATATTTTTTTTGAAGCTGGATAACCTGAACTCTTAAAGTATTTAGTATATATTAAAAAAAACAATTATTTCAAGGTTGCTCGAAAAATAAAAAATTAAAACCTTTTGTTTTTCGATATTTTAAAATCGGAAGATTAATTAAAAGAAGCATTTAGGTTATTTTTCTATCGTATAAATCTATTTTTCATTGGTATTCACTGAATAAAAACCAATGAGCCGATCATAAATCTGATTAGGTAGTCGATGATAAACTAAAATAAAATAATCATTTTCCGTTAACATGTGAGAGCCTTCCACCGCAGAAATATCACCTACATTTTTAGAACCATCTTTCAATAAGCAATACACATAATTGTAATATCCTTGTTTAAGTAAAACTTCATTTTTATAGCTACTTGATGTAGAATCATACTTCATCTTAAATTCTTCTTTAAATTTCCAATCAGTAAACTTTCCAAAAAGGTATAAATTTCCATCAGAAAAAGGTACTACATTAGCTAAGGTAAAATGAACATTCACATAATCAGCTTCCACAAGACTGTTTTCTCCTTCGTTTCTTTTAATTAAAAAATTCCCATTCAAATCAGGGCGTGTATAGTATTTCTTATAAGAGCGATTTTCATCGAACACTAAAAAAGCATCATTTATTTTTTTCTCATTATTAAATTCAATTCTTGCTACATTCATAGTTTGATAACGAATACTTTTTAAATCAAATTCTCTAAATTCATTGTTTCCATCAAAATTATTTTCTTCGTCATAATCAAAATCCAGCAAATTGTCTTTTATATAGCGTGGTTGAAGATTAAATATAGCGTTGTCCCACCTAAAATTTTGCATTACCACTACATTCAAACTTCTAAAAGGATCTAAAATTTGATAACCCGTATGATCTATCTTAAAATCAACTTCTTGTTTGGAAAACTGATGTTCAACGCTTGTAGCTCTTTTTGTGTCAACAGAGATAGTAACTTGGTTTTCGTGCACCATAAAACGCTTGGTAAAAATAGGCTCACTTTCTTTTTCTATCTCATATACTTTAATGATATAATTACCCGATTTTGTAAATTTAACATGTTCATTAGGAAATGTTAATTGATAATTCAAATAAGGAATATCAGTATTTATAGAATAATGGTAATCAAAAATAATATCTTCAAAATAACCATCAATAAATTCGTTGTTTTTAAGATCCGAAGGTGTCCAATTGGCATTGCAATGGATAAAAGAATAGTAATAATCCCTTGGTTGAACCCTAAAATCATCGAAACTTAATTTTAAAATTTCTCCTGCATCTAAAGGAATAATAGGATTTGTTAGTTGAGATGTTATATTGTGAAGTAAAACTGTTTTGATATTTTCATTATATACATAATCTTCATAACGTAAAAAATTGGACTTGAAATAATCATCATCAACTATAAATTCTGCTATTTTTTTATCTTTTTTATATGATTTTGAATAACTAAACGAAATGTTTATTATAAAAATAGTAATAAAAAAAAAGAGTATCAGAAAAATTTCTATTGTAGCTCTATTCATTTTAAATTTTGTTTATCTTACTAATTAACTGATTTCCAATTCTAAAAATAGTAACACATAAAAACCATGCCTTCCTAACTTTTATCTGCTAAATTAATGGTTTAAACTAAGTCTTTGAAGTACTTGTCAAAATTTTATTAATTTTTATTCTTTTTATATTGTAAGACAATCAAAATTTATACTTTTGCCTACATAATTTTTCAATTCGATAAACTATGTCAAAAGACGTTACGATTAAAAAAGGTGCCAACATCAAATTGAGAGGCATAGCAGATAAATTACACACTGCTACTTTTATTCCTTCGGAAATTGTTTTAAAACCATCTGACTTTCCTACGTTAAAACCTAAATTAGCTGTTAAAGTTGGTGATAAAGTGAAAGCAGGAACAGCTTTATTTTTTAACAAAGAAAATGAGAATATTTTATTCACCTCTCCTGTTAGTGGCGAAGTTACAGAAATAATTAGAGGCGAAAAAAGAAAAATTTTAGAAGTAAAAGAAAAAGCTGATGCTGAAACACAATATGAAAGTTTTAAGCAAGCCGATCCTTCTACACTTTCTAAAGAAGAAATCATAGAGAATTTATTAAAAAGTGGTGTTTGGCCATTTATTCGCCAGCGACCTTATGACGTAATAGCAAACCCGTCAGATAGCCCTAAAGCCATTCATATTACTGCGCTAGACACCAATCCGCTAGCTCCAGATTATGGTTTTATTGCTCACGGAAAAGATGTTATTTTTCAAACGGGATTAAACGCACTTATAAAACTTACTTCAGGAAAAGTACATCTAAATGTAAATGGAAACGAAAATGCAGACAGCGTTTATGCTTCTGCAAAAAATGTTCAAATCAATAAAATTTCAGGTCCACATCCTGCTGGTAATGTTGGCGTTCAAATTCATCACATCGACCCTGTAAATAAAGGCGAAGTGGTTTGGACATTAAAAGCACTCGATGTTTTAGTAATAGGAAAACTTTTTAAAGAAGGAAAATTTGATGCCACTCGCTCTGTTGCCTTTGTTGGTTCTAAAGTTAAAAAACCAGCGTATGTTAAAACTATTTTAGGAGCAAACATTAATGTTATTATTAAAGATAATGTTGAAGAAGGTGGTAGATATATTTCAGGCAATCCTTTAACAGGCACACAAATTTCAGAAAACGGACACTTAGGTTTTTACGATTATCAACTAACCGTTCTCCCAGAAGGCGGAAACAATCAATTTTTTGGTTGGATAGCACCAGGTTTTGACAAATTTAGCTTATCAGGTACTTTTTTCTCAAAACTAATGCCTAACAAAGAATACGACCTAAATACCAATATGAATGGCGAAGAACGAAATTTTGTAGTTACTGGCGAATATGAAAAAGTATTCCCTTTTGATATTTATCCTGTTCAATTAATAAAATCTATTTTGGTAGATGACATAGATGCTATGGAAAACTTAGGTATTTATGAAGTAGCTCCAGAAGATTTTGCACTTTGTGAATATGCTTGCACATCAAAAACCCCCGCTCAACATTATGTTAGAGAAGGATTAAATGCACTAAAAAAAGAAATGGCGTAAGATAGAGTTAGTAACTAGTAACTAGTAACTAGTAACTAGTAATTAGGTATTACTTTACAAACTTTATGAACTTTAAGAATTTTAAACTTTGAACAAACTATATGAAAGCATTAGATGACATTATGCAGAAATTAAAACCGAAAGCCGATGGGAAATTTCCTTTGGCTTACACGGTTTGGGATGGAATGTACACTTTCCTTTTCGTACCCGGTCATACCAATCACAAAGGTGTGCACATTAGAGATGGAATAGATTTGAAAAGAACAATGGTAATGGTAATTTTTGCCTTAATACCAGCCCTATTGTTTGGAATTTATAATGTTGGACATCAACATTTTTTAGCCATTGGTGATGTTGTTACTGGCGACCATGTTTGCACCCTTTTTTGGGATAAATTTATTTTTGGAGCGTTAAAAGTACTTCCAATCATTATTGTTTCCTATGGTGTTGGGTTAGGTGTTGAATTTATTTTTGCAGCATTTAATAAGCATGCTATTCAAGAAGGTTTTTTAGTTTCTGGAATGTTAATTCCATTAATTTTACCAGTAGATGTGCCTCTTTGGATGGTAGGTGTAGCAACTGTTTTTGCTGTTGTTATTGGTAAAGAAGTGTTTGGAGGAACAGGAATGAACATTGTAAATGTTGCACTAACTGCAAGAGCATTTTTATTCTTTGCTTATCCAACTAAAATGTCGGGAGATGCTGTATGGATTAATACAAGTTTAGAAGAAGGACAGCAATTAGTTGATGGTTTCTCAGGAGCCACTCCATTAGCACAAGCTGTTAAAGGTGGGACAGAATCTTTAAATACAATGAATGCCAGTGTTATGGAAGCTGCTATAGGGTTTATACCAGGCTCTATTGGAGAAACTTCTGCTTTAGCAATAGGCTTAGGAGCTTTATTATTATTAATCACTGGTATAGCAAGTTGGAGAATAATGTTATCTACTTTTGTTGGGGGATATATTATGGCTTTATTGTTTAATTTATGGGGAGCTAACCCATTTATGGAGCTAACCCCAATACATCAGTTAGTACTTGGAGGTTTTGCTTTTGGAGCAGTATTTATGGCAACCGATCCAGTTACAGGTTCGCAAACCAATACAGGTAAATATATATATGGATTCTTAATCGGAGTTTTTGCAATAATTATTAGAGTATTTAATCCTGCATATCCGGAAGGAGTAATGTTGGCTATTTTATTTATGAATATAATGGCTCCATTAATCGACCACTATGTTGTTGCAGCAAATATTAAAAGAAGACTTAAAAGAGTTAGTGTTAAAGCTTAAACTATAAAAAAATGGATGTAAATAGTAATAAATATACCATAGGATTCTCATTCGTAATGGTAGTAATAGTAGCACTATTGTTGGCTTTTGCTTCAGAAGGTTTAAAACCGATGCAAAACCAAAACATAGAACGCGAAAAAATGCAGAATATACTTAAATCTGTTGGTGTAGAAGTAACAAGAGATGAAGCTAAGGATGCTTATAATAAGTACATTACAGAAGAAATTGTACTGAACGATAAAGGCGAACAAATTGAAGGCGATGCGTTTAAAGTAGATGTTTTGAAAGAATATAAGTCAGGCGGTCAAAAGAACTTCCCAATTTATATTTATGAAAATGAAGGGAGTAAAAAGTACATTATTCCAATAGTGGGCAAAGGACTTTGGGGACCAATTTGGGGGTATATTGCACTTGAGTCAGATAAAAACACTGTCGCAGGAGCTTCTTTTGATCATAAAGGAGAAACTCCGGGATTAGGTGCTGAAATTAACCAAAGATGGTTTCAAGAACCATTTGTAGGGAAGAAAATTTTTGATGAGTCAGGAACTTACGAATCTATTAAAGTAGTTAAGGGAGGAGTTGAAGAAGGAAACAAACATGCTGTAGATGCGATTAGTGGAGGAACAATTACTTCTAAGGGTGTAGAAGAAATGTTAGTAAGAACACTAAAAACTTATGAACCATATTTAAAATCTTAATACTATAAAATTATGAGCGAATCATTATTTTCTAAGAAAAACATGAAACTTATTAAGGATCCCCTTAATGACGATAATCCAATTACCGTTCAAGTTTTAGGTATCTGTTCTGCATTGGCAATTACTGTAAAGGTGGAAACAGCTTTTGTAATGGCAATATCTGTATTATTTGTGTTAATAGGAGCCAATGTTATTGTTTCTTTGTTAAGAAAAGTAATACCGTCTAGAATTAGAATTATTGTTCAATTGGTTATTGTAGCAAGTTTGGTAATTTTAGTTGACCAAGTACTTAAAGCCTTTGTTTATGATGTAAGTAAACAACTTTCGGTATTCGTTGGTCTTATTATTACCAACTGTATTATTAT
>PHDR01000084.1 GCA_002841035.1 Bacteroidetes bacterium HGW-Bacteroidetes-12
CAATATTAATGAACTATGCTGTTTTTGGTGCTGACCAAAAAGATTCAACAAAAATAAGCTATACTATTAGTAGAAAAGATTTTGCAAGCAAGACAAATACAACTTATGAAACGGTTATAAGGGTTTTAAGCGATTTTAATAAAGAAAACATTATTCATTTACAATCTAAATCCATTCGGATTTTAGACTTCGACAAACTAAAAAAACTATCAAATTCAATCTAAAATTTACCCCAACATAAACTTCTTTGAAAATTTAATCCGCTCTATCTTTTAATCTTTCTATTCTTAGTTTAACTCATCTTGTTCTATACCTATTATAGTAACCTAACGGCAATATATACGGCAACCTCCGCCTGAGGCGAATTAGAAATTAATTAGTGATTTGGTTGCGAAGTATTACTCTAACTAAACATTTCCGCAGTATTACGAAACTACTAAGTTTGAGTATATCGTAAAACAAAACTTAATAACTAATTGACTTTCAGCTAAAACATTAACATCTTACTATTTTTATTCTATCGTCTAATTAATAGTAATTCATTAATATTCACGACCATTTTTTGTGATTTAAAACATTTATTTCATGTCTTAATAATCAAACACATGACATGAATCATGTTTTAATATGATTTGAATCATTTTATAAAGCTTTTAATCTTTAGAATTTTATACCGTAAAAAGAATCAAATATTTTAAGTCAGATATATAAATAAATAGCACAATGAAAATGAAATTAAAATTAATAGGAGCAACTGTTTCAATTGTTTTATCAAGTATAACAATAAACGCCCAAGATGGTGCGACCTTGTTTAAACAAAATTGTAGTGCTTGCCACTCTATAGGAAAAGGTAAATTAGTAGGTCCCGATTTAAAAGGTGTAAACACTAAAAGAAGTGAAGCATGGATTATCAGCTTTGTAAAAAATGCACAAGCTTTTGGTGAAAAAGACGCTGATGCAAAAGCGATTATTGCAGAATATGGTTATCCTATGCCCAACCAAAATGTAACAGATGCCGATATTAAAGCAATAATTACACACATTGCAGAAAATAGCCCTGCTGAAGTTGCTCAAACTACAGAAACTGCTGCTCCAGTTGTTGAAACTCCAGCCGACCCAGCTTTAGACCCAGCCAATGCAAGTCAAGAAGATATTTTAGCAGGTTTAGTGCTGTTTTCTGGAGAACACAGACTTACTAATGGTGGTCCTTCTTGTCTTACGTGTCACAATGTGCAGCACAAAGACCTAATTGCTGGAGGTTTATTAGCAAAAGACTTAACTAAAGTATATGAACGATTGGGTGCTGCAGGAATCAACGGAATGTTGTCTGCCCCTCCTTTTCCAGCTATGGCAGCCTCTTATAAAGATAATCCATTAACAGAAAAAGAAATTTTTCAATTGTCGGCTTTTTTTAATGATGTAGCTGTAAACACCATTTACCAACCACAACGTGCATACAACGACAACCTATTGCTGTATGGAGGTGGTGGAGCTTTTCTAACCATTATATTGGTAATATCACTTGTTTTTATCGAACGTAAAAGAAAATGTGTGAAAGAAGATATTTATAAAAGACAAATTAAAGCTGCAAGTTCTAAATGAGTTAAAAGTCATTAGTCATTAGTCATTAGTCAAAAATCGTAAATCAAAAATCAAAAATCGTAAATCAAAAAACTATAAAATTATGAGTTGGATTGAAGACATTATCTCACCGAAAACCAGAAAATGGGAAGAATTTTACCGTAACAGATGGCAGTACGACAAAGTGGTACGAAGTACTCACGGTGTTAACTGTACAGGTGGTTGCTCATGGGCAATTCACGTAAAAGACGGAATTGTTGTATGGGAAATGCAACAAGTAGATTATCCACAATTTAATAAAGAAGTTCCTCCTTACGAGCCAAGAGGTTGCCAAAGAGGTATTTCTTATTCTTGGTATTTATACAGCCCAATTCGGGTTAAATACCCAATTATGCGAGGTGCTTTAATTGATTTATTTAACATAGAAAAAGATGCTGCTGGTGGCGATTTAGTAAAAGCTTGGGAAAACTTGCAAAAAGACCCAATAAAAAGAGCTAGATACCAAAGAGCAAGAGGTAAAGGTGGTTTTAGAAGAGTTAGATGGGATGAAGCGTTGGATTTAATAGCTGCTGCAAACATCTATACCATTCAAAAATATGGCTCGGATAGAATTATAGGTTTCGCACCAATTCCTGCAAAAAGTATGTTGAGCTACGCTTCTGGAGCTAGATATTTACAATTAATGGGCGGTGTAAACTTAAGCTTTTATGATTGGTATTGTGATTTACCAAACGCTTATCCAGAAATTTGGGGAGAGCAAACCGATGTTTGTGAAAGTGCCGATTGGTTTATGTCTAAATTCATCGTTTCGATGGGTGCTAACCTTGGTATGACAAGAACGCCAGATATTCACTTTTTCTCAGAAGCTCGTCATAATGGAACAAAAACAGTGGTAATGTCGCCCGATTTTAGTATGGTAACCAAACATGCCGATCAATGGATTCCTGTTCACGCAGGCTCTGATGGTGCTTTTTGGATGGCGGTTACACATGTAATTTTACAAGAATACCACGTGAACAAAAAAACACCTTACTTTATTGATTATACTAAAAGATATACCGATTGTCCTTTTTTGGTTCGTTTAAACAAAGATGGCGATAAATTAGTTCCTGGTAGAATGGTTAGAGCCAACGAAATGGAACAATTTAAAAACATTACCAATGGCGATTGGAAATTCTTAAACTTCGACACAAAAACTGGTGGATTAGTTATTCCAAAAGGTTCAATGGGACAACGATGGGACGACAAACAAGGAAACTGGAATTTGAAATACGAAGACAGTGAATCTAACGCAGTTTATGACCCAGAATTAACCTTTATTGACAAATATGATGACGTTGCTCAAGTAGAATTTGTTGAGTATGGATTAGATAAAAAAGCCTTAAGAGGTGTTCCTGTTCGTTACATAACTTTAGCATCTGGCGAAAAAGTTCCAGTTGCAACTATTTATGACTTAACCATGTCACAATATGGTGTTGGTAGAGGTTTAGCAGGCGATTATCCAACCTCTTACGATGATAAAGACCAAGCATACACTCCAGCATGGCAAGAGATTTTTACCGGAATTGGTAGAGATACCGTTCTTCAGTTAGCTCGTGAATGGTCAAATACTGCCGAAATTACCGAAGGAAAATGTATGGTAATTGTTGGAGCAGCTATTAACCACTGGTTCCACGGTAATTTAATGTATAGAGCTGCAATTATGGCTCAAATGCTTACTGGTTGTAATGGTAAAAATGGTGGTGGAATGAATCATTATGTTGGACAAGAAAAATTAGCTCCAATGGATTCGTGGTCAACCATTATGAGTTCAAAAGATTGGGGAACTATCCCACGATTACAACAAGGACCAATTTGGCATTACATCAACTCCTCTCAATGGAGATATGATGGAAATCAAAAATTCTATAATTCGGTTCCTGAAAATAAATTGGCTCACACACATACTGCCGATTGGGCTGTAAAAGCAGTTCGTAACGGTTGGATGCCCTACTATCCTCAGTACAACAAAAATAATTTTGAAATTGTTAAAGATGCTCAAAAAGCAGGCTTTACAACCGATGATGATATGCGAAACTATATTGTTAAACAATTGGTTTCAGGAGAGTTGAAACATGCTGTTGTTGAACCAGATGAAGAAGTGAATTTCCCAAGAAACTGGTTTATTTGGAAAGGAAACGCTATTGGAACATCTGCAAAAGGTCATGAATATTTCTTAGACCATTATTTAGGAACACATACCAATAAAATAGCTGATGAAGTTGCTGGAGACATTGTTGAAGATATTGTTTTCAAAAAAGAAGGAGCAAGAGGTAAAATGGATTTAGTGATTGATATAAATTTCCGTATGGATACTTCAGCACTTTATTCTGACATAGTACTTCCTACTGCATCTTGGTATGAAAAAGCAGATATCAACTCAACAGATATGCACTCGTTTATTCATCCATTATCTGCAGCAATCGACCCAGTTTGGGAATCAAAAACAGATTGGCAAATATTTGAGATTTTAGCCGAAAGAGTGAGTGCTATGGCACCTAAATATTTACCTGGAGTAATGAAAGATGTAGTAAATTCACCATTATCTCACGATTCTAAAGATGAAATTACTCAGCCTCGTTTGCAAGATTGGAGCAAAGGCGAATGTGAAGCAATTCCTGGAAAAACAATGCACAAAATTGCGTTTGTGGAAAGAGATTATTCTAAAATATATGACAAATACATATCGCTTGGAAAAGGAGTTGAGAAAAATGGAGTAAGTGCTCACGGAGTTGGTTTTCCTGTTGGTGATGTTTATCAAGAAATGCTTGAAAACAGACAACACATTAGCAAATGGGATGATGGTACTGAATATCCATCATTAAAAGACGATGTGGAAGCTATTAATGCTGTTCTTAAACTCTCTTCTTTAACCAATGGTAAGTTGGCTAGACGTGCATACGAAATTATGGGTAAGAAAATTGGTGTAGAAGCGGTAGAAAGATTAGGTGATGGGTATGAGCAAATTGAAATGGAATATAGAGATTTACAAGCTCAACCAAAACGATACAACTCTTCACCACTTTGGTCGGGATTAATGCACGAAGGAAGAACTTATGCTGCTTACACTTATAATGTAGATATGTTGGTGCCTTGGAGAACATTAACTGGACGACAACATTTTTACCTTGACCATGATGCTTACATCGCTTTTGGCGAACATTTATCAACCTACAAACCATCTCCAACACCCGAAGCTTATGGCGATTTAAGGGTAACGATTAATGATGGTAAAGCTAGAATGTTAAATTGTTTAACTCCTCACGGAAAATGGCATATTCACTCTACTTATGGCGATACCTTAAGAATGTTAACCTTATCGAGAGGTGGAGAACCATGTTGGTTAAGTGAAAAAGATGCCGAAGAGCTAGGAATTAAAGATAATGACCATGTAGAAGTGTATAACGACCACGGAGTTTATGTAACTCGTGCTTGTGTGAGTGCTCGTATTCCTAAAGGAGTATGTATAGTTTACCATGCTGTTGAAAGAACTTACAACATTGCTAAATCTCAAGAAAGAAGAGGCAAAAATGGTGAAGCAAGACGTGGTGGTATGAACAACTCATTTACTAGAGTTCACTTAAAACCAAACTTAATGTGTGGTGGTTACGGACAATTCTCTTATCACTTCAATTATTGGGGGCCAGTAGGAGTTAACCGTGATACACACGTATTAGTTCGTAAAATGACAAAAGTAGAATATTAAAGAAATGTTGAATTATGAATGTTGAGTTTTAAATATTTACAATTCAACATTTAACACTTAAAACTTCAAAAAATGAATATAAGATCGCAAATATCAATGGTTTTCCACCTCGATAAATGTATAGGTTGCCACACTTGTTCCGTTGCTTGTAAAAACATTTGGACAGACAGAAAAGGTGCTGAATACATGTGGTGGAACAACGTAGAAACTAAACCAGGAACTGGTTATCCAACTAAATGGGAAGATCAAGAAATCTACCAAGGTGGATGGGTTAAAAATGGTGACACTGTTTCGTTAAAAGGTGCTGGGAAATTAAAGGGGTTAAAAAACATTTTTCACAACCCAAACATGCCAGTATTAGATGATTACTACGAGCCTTGGGCTTATCGTTATCAAGATTTGTTTGACGCACCAGAAGGTGATGACCAACCAATTGGTAGAGCAGTTTCATTAATAACTGGTGAACCAATGGAAATTAAAGCTGGTCCAAACTGGGATGATGATTTGTCTGGCACACCAGATTATGCCCGTCAGGATGTTAACTTCAAACACTTGAGTCAAGCAGAACAAGAAGCAATGTTCCAATTGGAAAAAATGACTTTCCATTACTTGCCACGTATCTGTAACCACTGTTTAAACCCAGCTTGTGTAGGTTCTTGTCCATCAGGAGCTTTATACAAAAGAGGTGAAGACGGTGTAGTTTTAATCAACCAAGAAAGATGTAGAGCATGGAGAATGTGCGTAACTGCTTGTCCTTACAAAAAATCATACTACAACTGGAATACTGGAAAATCTGAGAAATGTGTACTTTGTTATCCTCGTTTAGAATCGGCTCAAGCACCTGCTTGTATGCACTCATGTGTTGGTCGTATTCGTTACCTGGGCGTAATGTTATATGATGCAGACCAAATTCATCAAGTTGCATCATGTGATGAATCACAGATTGTTGACAGACATCTAGATATTTATTTAGACCCAAATGACCCAGCAGTTATTAAAGCTGCAAAAGCTAATGGAATTGCTGATTCAACAATTAAAGCTGCTCAAAATTCGCCAGTTTATAAATTTGTGAAAGAATGGAAAATTGCTCTTCCTCTTCACCCAGAGTTTAGAACTTTACCAAATTTGTTCTATGTTCCACCATTGTTGCCTGCAATGGCATCAGTTAGTGCAGATGGAGTTTACGATACTGTATCTGAACATTTATTAGCTGGTGTAGAAAAATTAAGAGTTCCTATTCGTTATTTATCATCATTGTTTACTGCCGGAAACGACCAAAAAGTAATTGACGTGTTTAAAAAATTACACGCAGTAAGAGTTTCTAGAAGAGATACTACTGTGAAAGATGTTACTGAAAAACAATTAAATACAGTAATGAATGAGGCTGGAATGGATGTACACACAGCAAATGCAATTTTTAGATTAACCTCTTTGGCAACATTTGAAGAACGATTTGTAATTCCTGCTGCTCACCGTGAAGAAGCAATTGAAATGCTTGAAAACACAGGTGATTACAAAGGAAGTACTGGTTTTGGATTTAAAGAAAAACCTGCTAGAGGATTGTAGTTGAAAGTAAAAAGTTTATAAAGTAGAAAGTTATGACAGCCAATAGAAAATTTATAGCATATAACAACAAGGGGGCATGACCCCTTGTCAAAAAAACTAAAAAGAAATGAAAAATTTAGAACATTATACACTACTTGCCGAATTGTTTCGATATCCCAATCAAGATATAAAAACAACGGTAATTAAAATTCAACAATTTTTGGATAGTAACTATCCGAATGCTGGAAATGAATTTAACCGTTTTTCTGAATTTATCGCTGATTCAACTTTTCCTCAAATTGAAGAAATTTTTCAAAAAACTTTTCATATTCAAGCCATCTGCTTTTTAGATTTGGGCTACGTAATTTTTGCTGAAGACTACAAAAGAGGAGAGTTTTTGGTAAACATGAAGTCCGAACAAGATAAATATCAAAATGATTGTGAACATGAATTAGCAGATAATTTACCTTATGTTATGAGATTACTACCTATCCATAAAGACGAAAGTTTCGTCAACGAGCTGGTTGTAATGATAATGATTCCTGCACTTGAAAAAATGCTTTCTGAATTTGATGCAGCAAAAACTCAAATAAGAGAAAAGGTATTGAACAAAAAACAAAAAGTGATTATTATGGAAGGCATTAAAGATGGAAACATTTATAAGAATGCCATCAGTTCGTTAATCATGATTTTCAAAAAAGATTTTGAAGATGTGGTATATGAAAAACAAGTTGAAATTATACCTGCTTATGCAAAAGCTTTTTTACATAGCGACTGTGAAGATGGTTGTAGTGTTTCAACACCTACACCAGAACAAGTAAAACAACGAGCTATGGCTCAAATGGGGGTTTAATGTGTAGATGTGTAGATGTGCAGATGTGCAGATGTGTAGATGTGTGAATGTGTGAATGTGTAGATCTGCAAATGTGCGAGAAAAAAAATGTGACAATTAGGTGTGTAGAAAAAATTAAAAAAACAATTAAACCAAATATAACTAAAAGCAAAAAAAAATTATAAATCAGCAACCCCTTATTAGGGGACTTAAAACTTAAAACTATGTTAGATTATTTATTATTCGGAGCCTTACCTTATGTTGCATTAGCAGTATTTTTAATCGGTTCAATTTATAGGTACATGAAAAAAGGATTTCAAGTATCTTCATTGTCGTCTCAATTTTTAGAAGGAAGACAACTGTTTTTTGGTAGTCAATTTTTTCACTGGGGTATTATTATGCTGTTTTTCGGGCATTTAATCGGATTTTTAGTGCCAAGTGCAGTTATGGCTTGGAATGGCTCTCCTGTTCGGTTGTTAATTTTAGAATTTTCGGCTTTTGGGTTTGCTATTTCTGCTTTTATTGGATTGTTGCTTTTAATAAAAAGACGTGCTACAACAAAAAGAATACAAATGGTTTCTAACCACATGGATTATTTAGTTTACTTTGTATTGTTCGTTCAAATTGCAAGCGGAATTTTAATGGCTTATTATGGCAGATGGGGTTCTAACTGGTTTGCATCAGTAATGACTCCTTATTTACGTTCAGTTTTTGCTTTTAACCCAAATATAGATTTAATTGCTCAACTTTCAACAAGTAATGCTATGGCGTTGTTAATGGTTAAAACACACATTGCATCAGCTTTCTTAATTATCGGAATTATTCCTTTTACTCGTTTTGTTCACTTCTTGGTTGCTCCAATAGATTATATTTGGAGAAAATACCAATTGGTTATCTGGAACTGGGATAACAAAGAAATTAGAAACTCTCGCAACTATTTCCCTGGAAAAAGTAGAGATTTTAAAAATAATTGATACTATTGTTTTTTTTACTACACCTAACCGGTTTTTTTTAAAACCTGTTGGGTGTTTTTTTGTTAATAACTTTTTATTTTATTTTACTTTACTTTACTTTACTTTACTTTACTTTACTTTGTTGTTTATTAACTTATTAAAAATAAATAGCATGAAAAACATATCAAAAACAATTATTGGAACAGGAAAAGTATCTGGAAATTTAAACGGTATAAAGTTTTCAGCCAAATATCATGCAATAGGTGATTTGGTTTCAGGTAGAACCCAAATAACTATTTCTCCAATTCCTAAAGAAATAGGACCAGCCATGTCTATGGGGACAAATCAGAATGTAACTATCATTTGCGTTCAGGTTGCTCAACAAATAAATGGAGCAGTAAATCTTAGAACTTTAACAGGTAGTAATTTTAAAAGAATTTTAGTTATTCAATTTCCAGATGGTAGTTTTCTTAGAACAGTTTCTAACTCAAAAGTTATAGATGAAAACAGCATTGATGTGGATATTAAATACGAAGGCACTTTGCCTGAAAT
>PHDR01000085.1 GCA_002841035.1 Bacteroidetes bacterium HGW-Bacteroidetes-12
CTAACCAACGTTCTCTTTTAATGCTAAGGTCAGAATATTATTTTTATTGGGTGTTTTAGATTACAAAGTAAGTAATAAGAGCTACAAACCATTTTGTTTCTTCTTACTCTTACTCAATTAAAAAATATAAGTAATTTTTGAAAAACTACTAAGTAAAAATACGTATATAAAATAGTATAACTACTTAGATTGCAAATTGTTAATAACTTTTTGTTTGTTTGTTTGTTTGTTTGTTTGTTTGTTTGTTTGTTTGTACTCGGTTTTTAATTTCATTTCGGCCGAGTGAAACAAAACCATTAACTAATTTATAAACAAATTTAAAATTTAACAAAATGAAAAGAATAATTTACGGAATTTAGCTCCTTGCCTTAGTAGGAACTTTTGTTGTTGGATGCCAAAAAGAGAATTTGAAGCCAAATTTAGGTAGTGAATCTTCTAAAGAAGTAAAAACTAGTGAAAATGATTTGAATAATTTAATTAAATCAATAAAATATTCGGAGGACTATCTATTGCTGAAAAAATCTTTTGACAAAATAAAAGACAAAGCATTAGAGGATTTCATTGATTTGTCAAATGTGGATTGGGAAAATCCTATAAATGAAAATAATGAAGATGGTAGCTTTGTTATCTTATTTAATGTATATGCTCCTGATATGGTTTTAATTGGGAATTTAATATCTTTCAATAAAGATGAAAGTAGTCATTTAATATTTGAATCTTTTGAAGAGTTTAATATGGAAACGGGAGGTTTTTTTAATTATTACTTTCAAACTTATGAAAGTAAATTAAGTGTGTCAGCTAAAGTTGAAAAAGGCAAAATATTAATAGGAACAGTTTTAAATGAACCAGATTATGATTATGCTAATTCTTGGTGGGCATGTACAACTAACTGCTATAAAAGAGGTTCGGATGCGTGTGATAGTGATCCAGAATGTAAAACACTTTGTGATGGACTTGGAGGTTTGTGTACTGGAGCTATAATGATATCATGTGGAATTCATTGCTTATAATTATTAAAAATAAATTTATAACTATGGAAATTTTAATGGTAATATTTTACAGTTTAATGATACTTCTTTGGATAGGGGTATTAGTTGATTTAATAGTAAATGCTAAAAAACTTCCTTTAAAACCAACTTATAGGTATGTTTTAATCATGATTCCGTTTATTGGACCAATAATTTATTTTGCAACAAAGAAAAAAGCAGGAGAGTTAAATACTCCTGCTTTTAAAATAAAAAAAAATGATTAGGAAAATTATATTTGGCTACATAATAGGATTTGTATTCTCACTAATTTCTATTATTATTTTTTTTTATTTTTACACGAAAAAAGTGACGAAAATTGTTGACAATATTGATAAACAAGAAGAAATGAATAGTATTGTCAATGCAATTCCAACAGATTCTGAAATTAAACTAATTAAAGTAAATGATTTGCAAAGTGTACATATTAAATTTAATGGAGACAAGGTTGTTTTTTTAAACTTTTGGGCTACATGGTGTAAACCTTGCATAGAAGAATTACCAACAGTTATTGAACTTTATAAAAAAAATAAGAATACTGTAGATTTTTTTATTATATCAAAAGAAAGTAATGATGAAATAATGGAATATTTAAAAGCTAAAAATATTGATACACAGCTCCCATTTTATTCACTTACTGACAGTATATCTTTTATTAATTACACATCTATTCCAAGAACTTATATTATTAAAAATAACATTATTTATCTATCTTATCTTGGAAAAACAAATTGGAACCATTACAAGATAACTCAATTTATTGAAGGTTTAAATTAGTTGATATTACTAATTTAACTGGAAAACAACTTTTTAAAACAAGAAAACCTAATACCCCAACACCGACCCTAACCACCGTTCGGCTATTTCATCATTTAGCTTATTGGCTTCGGTATAAGCTTCTAATTGGTCTTTTTCAATTTTTCCAACACCAAAATACTTGGCTTCTGGGTGTGCAAAATACATTCCGCTTACGGCAGCAGTTGGATACATGGCTAAACTTTCGGTTAGCTCAATTCCTGTTTTGTTGGTAGCATCTAACAATTGGAATAAATCTGTTTTTAAGGTATGGTTGGGGCAAGCAGGATAACCCGGTGCTGGGCGAATGCCTACATATTTTTCCTTAATTAAATCATCATTCCCTAATGTTTCATTGGCTGCATAGCCCCAAATTTCTTTCCGTACTTTTTGGTGCATTAATTCTGCAAAAGCTTCTGCTAATCTATCTGCTAAGGCTTTTAACAGAATGGAATTATAATCATCATGGTCGGCTTCAAAACGGGCAATCTGTTTTTCAATGCCTATGCCTGTGGTAACAGCAAAACCGCCAACATAATCTTTTAGTCCGCTTTCTTTTGGAGCTATAAAATCTGCCAAACTTATATTAGGAACATTTGCTGCTTTTTTAGATTGTTGTCGTAATTGATGCAACTGCCCAATTTTATTTCCGTTTTCATACACAAAAATAGTGTCGTCATTAACGGTGTTGGCTTCCCAAATACCAATAACTGCATTGGCTTGTAACCATTTTTCAGCAATAATTTGTTTTAGCATTTGTTGTGCATCGGCAAAAACTCGTTTGGCTTCATTTCCAACAATTTCATCTTCTAAAATTCGTGGATATTTTCCTGCTAATTCCCATGTTTTAAAAAAAGGTGTCCAATCAATAAATTCGGCTATTTCTTTTAATGAATAATCGGAAAAAGTTTTAGTGCCAACAAAATTAGATTGTTGAGGAGGGTTCACTTTCCAATCAATTTTATATTTATTTCTTCTGGCTTCAGCCAAATTCAATACTTCTTTAGTTTGTTGGCGTTTGCTGTATGTTTCTCTCAATCGTTCATATTCTTCTTTTATATTTTGAACAAAAGCTGTTTTTTTATCGCCCAATAAATTTTCAACAACGGTTACCGAACGAGAAGCATCTAGCACATAAACGGCTTGTCCGTTGGTGTAATGTTGATCAATTTTTACTGCGGTGTGCACTTTTGAAGTGGTTGCTCCACCAATTAATAATGGAATTGACATGCCTTCTTTTTCCATCTCCTTGGCTACATAAACCATTTCATCTAACGAAGGAGTTATCAACCCTGAAAGCCCAATAATATCTACTTTTTCAGCTTTTGCTGTTTCAATAATTTTATTTAAGGGAGTCATCACACCTAAATCAATCACTTCGTAGTTGTTGCAAGCCAACACAACACCCACAATGTTTTTTCCTATATCGTGCACATCGCCTTTAACGGTTGCCAATAGCACTTTTCCAGAAGCACTTCTTGCTTGCCCTTTTTCTTGTTCTATGAAAGGTAATAAATATGCCACCGCTTTTTTCATTACTCGTGCCGATTTTACTACTTGTGGCAAAAACATTTTTCCAGAACCAAATAAATCGCCTACTACGTTCATTCCGTTCATTAAATGTTGTTCAATAACATTGATTGGTTTAGGAACATTTTGCCGAGCTTCTTCTACATCTATTTCAATAAAATCGGCAATTCCTTTAACCAATGCATGGGTAATTTTTTCTTGTATAGATAAACTTCTCCATTCATCATCTTGTTTTATTGTTTTTGCGGTAGCCACAACCGATTCAGCAAAATCTAGCAATCTTTCTGTTGCATCTTCTCTTCTGTCGAGCAGCACATCTTCAACTCGTTCCAATAAATCTTTCGGAATGTTATCATAAATCTCTAACATAGATGGGTTTACAATTCCCATATCCATGCCTTCATTTATGGCGTGATATAAAAAAGCAGAGTGCATCGCCTCTCTCACGGCATTGTTGCCTCTAAATGAAAAAGAAACATTGCTTACTCCGCCACTAACATGAGCTCCAGGCAAATTTTCCCTTATCCAACGAGTGGCTCTAAAAAAATCGAGAGCATTTTTTCGATGTTCTTCCATGCCTGTTGCCACAGGAAAAATATTTGGGTCGAAAATAATATCTTGCGGTGGAACCCCAACTTTATCGACCAAAACACGGTACGATTTTTCGCAAATTTCTATTCTTCTCTCAAACGAATCGGCTTGTCCAACCTCATCAAAAGCCATTACAATTACTGCTGCTCCGTAATTTAAAATTTTTGTGGCTTGTTCAATAAATTGTTTTTCACCTTCTTTTAAACTTATGGAGTTTACTATGCTTTTTCCTTGCACATTTTGCAATCCTGCCTCAATAATTTCCCATTTTGAAGAATCTATCATTATCGGAACTCTAGCAATATCGGGTTCGGCAGCAATTAGTTTTAAGAATTTTACCATGGCTGCTTTTCCATCAATTAAGCCATCATCCATGTTTATATCAATGATTTGAGCTCCGTTTTCTACCTGTTCACGAGCAACAGAAAGGGCTTCATCAAATTTATTTTCATTAATTAAACGCAAAAATAGTTTTGATCCAGCCACATTTGTTCGTTCGCCAATGTTTACAAAATTGGTTTCGGGTGTAAGAATTAAAGGTTCTAATCCACTTAGCGTGAGGTAAGGAAGATTAGTCCATTTGTATTTGTATTTTTCTTTATAATCAGGGTGTAAGCTCATAGCACTCTTATTTTGTAATTATTTTAGTTTTAGATTCATCACTTCATTTTTCTATTCCCCATGCTTCAGAATGAAAAATTTTGCTCAGAATGACACCGTTGAATGAACTGCAAAGCTTGTTTTATGTCATTCTGAACGATATTTTACAGAAAACTTGTTTTCAAGTAAAATGATGTGAAGAATCTATATTTTTTCATAAGTCAAATTATTTTTCAACTAGCCTTGTGTGTTGGAAAAGCCCCTCTTTCGGATGGGTTGGGGAGGCTTTCAACCAATTCGGCAATGGCTTTTATGTGTGCTGGTGTTGTGCCACAACATCCTCCAACAATATCAACCAAACCTTCCTCTAAAAACACTTTTATTTGAGCTGCCATTTGTTCGGGAGTTTGGTCGTATTCGCCCATTTCGTTGGGTAACCCTGCGTTTGGGTGAGCTGAAACGGCAAAATCAGATTTATTACGCAATATTTGCAAATAGGGGCGAAGAGCTGCTGCTCCTAAAGCACAATTTAAACCTATGCTTAATGGTTTGGAGTGTTGAACAGAAATTAAAAAAGCTTCGGTAGTTTGTCCAGATAGTGTGCGACCACTAGCATCAGTTATAGTTCCTGAAATCATGACAGGTAAATTGGTGTTTAATTCTTGTTGAATTTCGTTGATGGCTAACAAAGCCGCTTTAGCATTTAGCGTATCGGTGATGGTTTCTACCAATAATAAATCCGAACCGCCTTCAATTAAGCCTTTGGCTTGTTCTTTAAACGCAATGCGCAATTCATCAAAAGAAATATTTCTAAAACCAGGGTCATTTACATCGGGCGACATAGAAGCTAATTTAGTGGTTGGACCAATTGAGCCTGCTACAAAACGAGGTTTTTCGGGTGTTTTTTGTGTAAATTCATCGGCTACCTCTTTGGCAATTTTTGCACAAGCATAATTAATATCATAAACCGCATCTTGCAATTGATAATCGGCTTGAGCAACAGAAGTACTTCCAAATGAATTGGTTTCAATAATGTCGGCACCAACTTCTAAGTATTTTCGGTGAATTTCTTTAATTACTTCTGGCTTGGTAATGGATAAAATGTCGTTATTTCCTTTTAAAGAACATTCGTGGTTTTTAAACCGTTCGCCCCTAAAATCTTCTTCTGTAAGTTTATATTGCTGAATCATGGTACCCATTGCTCCATCTAATAATAAAATTCTTTTTTTTAATTCTTCTCTAATGTTTTTCATTTTCTAATTTTTTTATATCATTCTGAGCAATATTTTACCGAAAACTTGTTTTCGTATAAAATGATATTAATAATTTGTTTTGTTTTTGTGTTAAATTATTCTTTTTATTAAATTTAGATTCTTCACATTATTTTGTTGTATTGCTTTAACAATAACAAAATTTCGTTCAGAATAACACAAAACAAAAAACCCTCATACTGTAATAAGTAGAAGGGTTTAAAAACACTTTTCTATTTTTCTACTTATCTTTTCCCGATTTATCGGGATAGGATTTAGCACCGATTTTCCAACTCCGAATTAACGAAGATTATAGTTGGTTGCCAAGGGTTCACTGGGCCTATTCCCTCCACCTTTCTTGATAATTGCTATTGCTAGCTTTTTATTGTAAGAACAATTTAAGGCTACAAACTTAAACAAGTTTTTGATATTTAATTACTATCAATTAATTTGTACGTTGGTTTTTTGTCGAAAACAAGAAGAAACCCTTAAAATAATTAATTGATTTCTTTATTTCTTCTTCACTCAATTTATTTTTATCCAAAACCAACACCGCTAAAGGAATTTCTGAATTGTTAAACTTTTCTGGTATTGCGGTTATTTCATTGTTGTAAAGCACCAACATATATAGCATTTTTATACCTATAATTTGCTCCGGAATTTCTTTAAATTGGTTGTTTCCTAAGTATAAAATGCACAGTTTTTCGCATTGTTTTATTTCTTCGGGCAGTTGTGTGAGTTTGTTTCCATCTAAATACAATTCAACTACCTGATTAAGAGAGGCTACTTCTGGAGGAAGGAAAGTTATTTCATTGTTATCCAACCATAAAAATTTTAACTTTTCAATTTTTGAAAGGTTAGTAAACGAAGCACCTGCATTTATTTTATTGTGTGATAATCTTAAGTTTCGCAGGTGTTTTATCGTTGAAATATTTTCAGGCACTTCCATAAAATCACAATACTCAAAATTAAGTGTTGTTAATTTGGGCATTTCGGCTAGTGCATCATTATTTTTACGCCAATGAAAATTCGGGTTATTAACAAACGAAAGATGGGTTACATTTTTCAATTTTTTAATGTTTTCGGGTAAATACGTAATCGCATTAGAATCTAACCGAATAATTTTTAATTGAGGCAAGGCTGCCAACACTGTAAAAGCACTATCCAATTGTAAATCAGGATTATTGGAAAGGTTAATAAATTGAAGGTTTTTATAGTTACGAATGTTTTTTGGTAGTGTTTTTAAATTTTGATGACTTAAATCTAACCGTTCAATTTTTAAAATTCCTTTTTGATTTTCTGTATATGAAAACGTTTCTGAAAAAAAAGCGGCTTGGCAAGAGCTTAACAGAAGCAAAACGGTATAACAAAAAAGCTTATTCATTAAAATTAGTATTAAAAGGAACATTAAAATCAAGTAAAGAATAAAACCTTCCTTTTTGAGTTACGGGCCAAGAAAAACGGGGATAAAGCCCAAAATTATCGTGAATAATATTTTGAACCAACGCACCCAGTTTGTAATTATCTACCCCAAAACGACCATCAAAACTAATATCATCGTTTTGATAAACAAATGAAGAAAACAAATTAAGGTGGAACAAATCATCATACGGTTTTGTATTCACCAACACCAACCTGGTATCTTCTTCGCTGTTGATGTGCGAGTGAGGTGCAACTCCATAATCGGCTTCGGGAGTAAACATATCTAACCCAATTCCTACACCAAAAAGTTCATCATTTTTAATGGTGGTGTATGAAATTAATGCTCTGGCAGTGTTGCCTTTGTCGGTACCCGATTTTGAAAATGGGCGAGCATTCACATCATTAACCATATTAAAAGCCACACTGTTTTGCTTGTCGCTAAAGCGAAGAATTAAGCCGCCTTGTTTGTTCTGAAACTTTTTTAAATTGCCCGTAGCTTGATTTAGCACGGCAACCAATCCAGCTCCATAAAAAAAGTTGTGCGTTTTGGTGTAATCATAAAAAGCGGTATGACGAGTTAAACCCACATTTGAACCCAATAAATTAGCATTTTTTCCATAGCCAATTAGTCCAAAAAACTCCATACTTCCAGCAAAATTTCCTTGATAAACACCATATTTTTGAAAAAAAGGCGAAATGTTTATGTTTATTCCTCCTTCAACCGAAGTTGATTTGTAGGTTGATGTCCCAAAAATAGAAACGCCAAAATTGAATGCTTTTTCTTGAGTTCCAAGCAAAATATGAACGGTAAATGCTCCGTTTAGTGTTCCAGAAAAATCGCCTGAAAAACCTTTAAAAGTGCAACAAAATAGCAATATGAGTATAAAAAATCGCATTAGTTTTCTCGGGCTATGGTTCTAAATAATTTTCGCCATTTTGTAAATCCAAACCCTTTTCCCATACGCACAATAATAATATTTTTTTTAGGATTAATATAAATGTGCTGTCCTAAAACACCTCTTGCAAAGCTATCTCCAGAAGGGAAAATAATAGAGGTTGGATTTCCTTTTCGGTTTTTTTTGATGGTGTATGGTTGAGTTAGGTGAGCGAGTGCTGAATCGGAATAAGGAAGTTCATTAACCGTGTGCCACCAATGGTTAGAATAGGCAAAATCGTTCAAATCTTTATTAAAATATAAGGTGCTGTCCACCCAATTTTTTGAGATAAGCTGTTGCCCATTCCAATTTCCGTGTTGGTTATACAATCGACCTAATTTTGCAAAATCTCGGGCAGTTGAGTTGATGCAGCAAAAAGCTTTTATAGTTCCCTTATCATCTACATTCCAAGTTGCAGGATATTCCATTTGCATAGGTTGCCACAATTTTTCTTCTAGATATTGATGAATTGGTTTTTTTGTTGCGTTTTCAATAATAAAAGAGAGTACTTGTGTGTTTACGCTTTGATACTTAAACTTTTTACCAGGTGTTTCTTTGGCTTTTAGCTTGGTAATAAATTTCTTTAAATCTCTTCCATAGTAATACTTAGCTACTTCCGAAAAAGGATTAAAATAGTTTTCTCCAAACTTAAAACCAGCTTGCATATCTAAAACATTGCGTATGGTTACTTTTTTTAAATTTTCGTCTTTTAATTGGGGTAAATAATTGGTAATGGGTTCATCAATGTTTTTTATATATCCTTCTTGCACAGCAATACCAATTAATGCCGAAACAAATGATTTAGAAACCGAAAAAGAGGGTAAAAGTGATTCTTTTTTATACTTTTTAGCATAATTTTCGTAAATTATTGTGTCGTTTTTTATCACTAAAAAGGCAACCGTTTTTTTGTGCGATGTAAACTTATCAAAATCGGCAATCGAATTGCGTTTTAAATACGATGGAGGATGAAATCTATTTTTTTTGGTGGACTCAAAAAAGTGAAATTGTTTAGTTGTATCATTCTGAATAGCAACAGC
>PHDR01000086.1 GCA_002841035.1 Bacteroidetes bacterium HGW-Bacteroidetes-12
CCTTCTATCTTAGAAATCTTTTTAGAAATTATTTTTGAAGCAGATGGAGTTCCTTTAGAAATAGCAAAAGAAGCGTTAAGATTAGCTGCACAAAAGTTGCCTATTAAAACTAAATTTATGGTTAGAAGAGACTATACTGAATAACCAAAAACAAGAATAAACATGAAACAAATAGATATAAAAGATCTTTCACAGGATGATTTGAATGAAAAATTCCAAGAGCAAAAAAATACATTAACACGTATAAAATTGGCTCATGCAGTATCTCCTCTTGAAAATCCTTCTCAAATAAAACAAGTGAGAAGAACAGTTGCTAGATTGAACACTGAATTAAGAAAACGTGCAAAGCTATCGTAATAATAAATAATGATGGAAAATAGAAATTTAAGAAAAGAAAGAATAGGTTTAGTTGTAAGTAATAAAATGGAAAAATCCATTGTTATTACGGTTGAACGAAAAGTAAAACATCCAATTTACGGAAAATTCGTTAAGAAATCAACTAAATTTATGGCTCATGATGAAAAAAATGACTGTAACATTGGAGATACAGTTAAAATTATGGAAACAAAGCCATTAAGTAAAAATAAATGTTGGAGATTAGTAGAAATACTAGAAAGAGCTAAATAATATGATACAAGCAGAATCAAGATTAAAAATAGCTGATAACAGCGGTGCCAAAGAAGTTTTATGTATTAAAGTTTTAGGAGGCTCAAAAAGAAGATATGCATCTGTTGGTGATGTAATTGTTGTTTCAGTGAAACAAGCATTACCCTCAGGTAATGTTAAAAAAGGAGCAGTTCATAAAGCTGTAATAGTTAGAACCAGTAAAGAAATTAGAAGAATAGATGGTTCATACATCAGATTTGATGATAATGCAGCTGTAATTCTAAATGATGCTGGTGAGATGAGAGGAACACGTATCTTCGGACCAGTGGCTAGAGAATTGAGAGAAAAATCTTTTATGAAAATAGTTTCTCTTGCACCAGAAGTATTATAAATTGAAATAATTAGATAGTTAAGTTATGACTAAGTTACACATAAAAAAAGGCGATTCAGTTAAAGTGATTGCTGGAGAATCTAAAGGAGCTGAAGGTGTTGTGAAAAAGATTTTCACACAAACATCTAGAGTTATAGTAGATGGAGATAAAATTAAAAAAATCTCAAAGCATACAAAACCAAATGCAGCAAATCCTAATGGAGGTATTGTGAAAGAAGAAGCATCTATTCATATCTCAAATTTAATGGTTGTTGACCCAAAATCAGGAACGCCAACTCGAATTGGAAGAAAAAAGAATGCTGAAGGAAAAAATGTAAGATACGCTAAAAAATCAGGGGAGGTATTATCATGAGTTATGTACCAAGGTTAAAAAAACAATATAGAGAAGAAATTTCTATCTCTTTAAAAGATAAGTTCGCTTATTCTTCTGTAATGCAAGTGCCTAGACTTGAAAAAATTTGTATTAATCAAGGTGTTGGTGATGCTGTTACAGACAAACGATTAGTTGAATCTGCTGTAGAAGAAATGACTAAAATTACTGGTCAAAAAGCAAATCCAACTTATTCTAAAAAAGATATTTCTAATTTCAAACTTAGAAAAGGAATGCCAATTGGAGCAAAAGTTACGCTAAGAGGTGATAAAATGTATGAATTTTTAGATAGATTGATTTCTGTTGCACTTCCAAGAACTAGAGATTTTAAAGGAATTGAAACAAAAGGTTTTGATGGAAGAGGCAATTATACGTTAGGAATTAAAGAACAAATTATTTTCCCTGAAATAGACATAGATAAAATTAAAAATGTGAGTGGAATGGATATTACATTTGTTACTACCGCAACAACAAACGAAGAAGGAAAAGCATTATTAACAGAATTTGGTTTCCCATTTAAGAAATAATAAAGATTATGGCAAAAGAATCAATGAAAGCTCGTGAGAGAAAACGAGAAGCGATGGTTGAAAAATATGCAGATAAACGTGCGGCACTTAAAGCTGCTGGCGATTGGGATGCATTGCAAAAATTACCAAAAAACTCTTCTAAAGTTAGATTACATAATAGATGTAAATTAACAGGAAGACCTAGAGGTTACATGAGACAATTTGGTATTTCAAGGGTAACATTTAGAGAAATGGCTTCAAATGGATTAATTCCAGGAATAACAAAAGCAAGTTGGTAATAATAACAAAGAGCTAAAGGAGTATAACTGATGATTAATCAAAGTGTACTTTTAACAATAATAATAAATTAAATATAATGACAGATTCAGTAGCAGATTACTTAACAAGAATAAGAAACGCTGTTAGTGCTAAGCACAAAGTAGTAGATATACCTGCATCAAACTTAAAAAAAGAAATGACAAAAATTTTGTTTGAAAAAGGTTATATTCTAAATTATAAATTTGAAGATAATATTGTTCAAGGTAACATAAAAATTGCATTGAAATATCATCCACAAACAAAAATATCAGCTATTTCTAAATTAATTAGAGTAAGTAAACCTGGTTTAAGGAAATATGCTAATTCTACAACATTACCAAGAGTAATAAATGGATTAGGTATAGCCATTATTTCAACATCAAAAGGTGTGATGACTGATAAAGAAGCTCGCACAGAGAAAGTGGGTGGAGAAGTTTTATGTTATATATATTAATATATTAAATTAAAGATTAATAATTATGTCAAGAATAGGAAAATCACCCATAACTGTTCCTAGTGGAGTTGAAGTTAAAGTGGAAAAAGGTTTAGTTACTGTTAAAGGCACTAAAGGAGAATTAACGCAGGATATTGATACAGCAATAACTGTTGAAGTTGAGGGAAATACTGTTAATGTTTTACGCCATACAGAACAAAAAACTCATAAAGCAAAACATGGCTTATATAGATCGTTAATATCGAATATGATTGAAGGAGTATCTAATGGATTTAAAGTACAGCAAGAATTAGTTGGAGTTGGTTATAGAGCAAATGTACAGGGTCAAAGATTAGATTTAATGGTTGGATATTCCCACAATATTATTTTGGAAATACCAAAAGAAGTGAAAGTATCAGCAGAGGCAGAAAGAGGTAAAAATCCAATTATTACATTAGAGTCTCATGATAAACAATTAATAGGTCATGTAGCTGCAAAAATTCGCTCACTTAGAAAACCAGAGCCTTATAAAGGTAAAGGTATTAAGTTTGTTGGAGAAATATTAAGAAGAAAAGCTGGAAAATCAGCTGCAAAAAAATAATTAAATCAATCATAATAACAAATTGTTATGGCACTAAGTAGAAAAGACAGACGACTAAGAATCAAAAGAAGGATTAGAAAAGTTGTAAAAGGAACAAACGAACAACCAAGGTTATCTGTATATAGGAGTAATAAAGAAATTTATGCTCAAATCATTAATGATTTATCAGGAACAACATTGGTTTCAGCTTCATCAAGGGATAAAGATGTTAAAGTAAAAGGAAATAAAGTAGAAGTAGCTACTATCGTTGGTAAAGCTATCGCAGAAAAAGCAGTTAAAGCAGGAATTACAAACATTGCTTTTGATAGAAATGGTTATTTATATCATGGAAGAGTTAAGGCTTTAGCTGATGCAGCACGTGAAGCAGGTTTGAAATTCTAATAGATAGATTTAGATATATAAAATATTATGGCAAAAACAGAAAATAAAATAGTAAGAGCTACGGAAACAGAATTAAAAGACAGATTAGTAGCTATTAATAGAGTAACGAAAGTAACTAAAGGGGGTAGAAATTTTAGCTTTTCAGCAATAGTTGTTGTTGGAGATGAAAAAGGTGTTGTTGGACATGGATTAGGAAAAGCGAATGAAGTTACTGAAGCAATTACTAAAGGTATAGAATCTGCAAAAAGAAATTGTATTAGAGTACCTATTATTAATGGTTCTATACCTCATGAACAAAATGGTAAATTTGGTGGAGCAAGAGTTTTTATTAGACCTGCAGCACATGGAACTGGAGTAATAGCTGGAGGTGCGATGCGTGCAGTTTTTGAAAGTGTTGGAATTACTGATGTGTTAGCTAAATCTAAAGGTTCATCAAATCCTCATAATGTGGTAAAAGCTACTTTAGATGCATTAGCTCAGTTAAGAGATGCTTATACTGTTGCAGAACATAGAGGTGTAGATTTAAATACTGTTTTTAACGGATAAATTATAAAAGCAATATAGGTTAAAAGTATACTGAATGAGGTTTAAAGTTAATTATAGAACTAAAAACCTTAAACCTTAAACTTGAAATCTTAAACTTAAAAGAAGATGGCAAAGATTAGAATTAAACAAGTAAAAAGTCAAATAAAAAGACCAGAGCGTCAAAAAAGGACACTCAAGGCTTTAGGCTTAAAAAAATTAAACAATGTGATTGAACATGAAGCAACTCCACAAATTCTTGGAATGATAGCAAAAGTTAGTCACTTAGTTGAAGTAGTTAAATAAGTTAAGAAAAATATAATATAAAGTAAAATGGACTTATCAAATTTAAAACCTGCAGAAGGATCAACCAAACAAGGTAAACGTATCGGTAGAGGACAAGGCTCTGGAAGAGGTGGCACCTCAACAAGAGGTCATAAAGGAGCAAAATCTAGATCAGGTTACAAACGAAAAATTGGATTTGAAGGTGGACAAATGCCACTTCAAAGAAGAGTTCCAAAATTTGGATTTACTAATATAAATAGAGTTGAATATAAAGGAGTTAATCTTGATGTTCTTCAAATGTTAGCTGATGAAAAAGGATTGAAAGAAATTACTGTGGCCGCCTTACATGAAAATGGGTTGGTAGCTAAAAAAGATTTAGTTAAAATTTTAGGTAGAGGAGAACTCAAAGCAAAATTAGATATCACTGTTCATGCATATTCAAAAACAGCTAAAGCTGCTATTGAATCTGCTGGAGGTTCTGCAAAAGAGCTTTAATATTTAAAGAATGAAGAAATTTATAGAAACCATAAAGAATATTTTAAGCATCGAAGATCTTAGAGCAAGAATCATAACAACTTTAGGGTTGTTATTGGTTTATCGTTTAGGGTCTTATGTTGTTTTGCCAGGTGTTGATTCTACTGTCTTGGAAGCTGCTAATGCTAATAATGCAGGTGGTGGGATTATGGATTTGATTAATATTTTTGCAGGAGGGGCTTTTAATAGAGCATCTATTTTTGCATTAGGTATTATGCCTTATATCTCAGCATCTATTGTAATTCAATTATTAGGTATGGCAATTCCATACTTTCAACGCTTACAAAAAGAGGGAGAAAGTGGTAGAAGAAAAATTAACCAGATAACACGAGTTTTGACTATTGCTATTACAGGATTTCAAGCTCCAGGTTATATTGCAACACAAGTTGCTAATTATCCAGGTGTTGTTCCAAACGAAGGTCCGCTATGGTGGTTTTCAACAGTACTATTGCTAATTACAGGAACTATGTTTGTGATGTGGATAGGAGAACGAATTACAGAAAAAGGAATTGGAAATGGTATCTCTTTACTTATTATGATAGGTATTATAGCTAATTTACCATCAGCTTTTGTTTTTGAAATAGGCTCTCGTTTTGGTATAGGTGGTGTTGGAGGACCTATTATCCTTCTTGTTGAAGTTGCAGTTTTGTTAGTTGTTATATTAGTTACTATTTTGTTAGTTCAAGGTACAAGAAAAATTCCAGTACAATATGCAAAACGAATAGTAGGTAACAAACAATATGGAGGAGTTAGAGATTACATCCCTTTAAAAGTAAATGCAGCTGGAGTAATGCCTATTATTTTTGCTCAAGCAATTATGTTTATTCCAATGACCTTAGCGGGTTTTGGAGATTCAGATGCTACGAGTTGGATAGTAACTACATTTAGCAATCCAAATGGATTTGCATACAATTTTACGTTCTTTTTAATGATTATTGCATTTACCTATTTTTACACAGCTGTTACGATTAACCCAAATAATATGGCAGATGAAATGAAGCGTAGTGGTGGATTTATACCAGGAGTTAAACCAGGAAAGAAAACAGCTGACTTTATTGATAATGTAATGTCAAAAATAACATTACCAGGATCTATGTTTTTAGGATTGGTTGCCATATTACCTGCTTTTGCAGCAATATTAGGAGTAAATCAAGCATTTTCTTATTTCTACGGAGGAACATCATTGTTAATTATGGTAGGGGTAATTTTAGATACCTTACAACAAATAGAAAGTCATTTATTAATGCGTCATTATGATGGATTAATGAAAACAGGAAAAATAAAAGGTCGATCATCACGAATGGGAATGGCAGGTTAAAAAGGAGATTTTGGAATGAGTAAAGTAATTTACAAGACTGATGAAGAAATAGAGTTAATAAGAGAAAGTTCTTTACTTGTTGGAAAAACATTAGCAGAAGTTGCTAAGTTGATTAAACCTGGTGTAACAACATTGGAATTAGATAAAATTGCAGAGGAGTTTATTTTAGATAATAATGCGAAACCAGGTTTTAAAGGAATGTATGGATTTCCGAATACATTATGTGCTTCGCTTAATGAAGCTGTAGTGCACGGAATTCCAACCAAAACACCATTAAAAGATGGCGATATTATTTCTTTTGATTGTGGGGTTTTGAAGAATGGGTTTTATGGAGATGTTGCTTACACGTTTGAAGTTGGAGAAGTTAAACCAGAAATTAAAAAATTACTGGAAATAACAAAACAATGCTTAATCAATGCAATTGAAATGGCGGTAGCAGGAAACAGAATTGGAGACATTGGTTTTGCCGTTCAAAGCTTAGCCCACCAACACGGTTATGGTGTTGTTAGAGAATTAGTTGGTCATGGATTGGGAAAAGAGTTGCACGAAGAACCTCAAGTGCCAAATTTTGGAAAAAGAGGAACAGGGTTAATGTTAAAAGAAGGAATGGTAATAGCAATAGAACCAATGATTAACTTGGGAGTTAGAAACGTAAAAGAAGCTAAAGATGGGTGGACAATAGTAACAGCTGATAAAAAACCTTCAGCACATTTTGAACATGATGTTGCAATAAGAAAAGGGAAAGCAGATGTGTTATCATCTCACAAATTTATTGAAGAGGTATTAATAAAAAATAAATAGTAAGAATTATAAATGGCAAAACAAGCATCGATAGAGCAAGATGGAACAATAATAGAGGCATTATCAAATGCACTGTTTAGAGTAGAGCTTGAAAACGGACACACAATAGTTGCTCATATTTCTGGTAAAATGAGAATGCACTACATTAGGATTTTACCAGGAGATAAAGTTAAAGTAGAAATGTCTCCTTATGATTTAAGTAAAGGAAGAATATCTTTTAGGTACAAATAAAATTTAAAATTACATACAATGAAAGTAAGAGCATCATTAAAGAAAAGAAGTGCAGATTGTATAATCGTTAGAAGAAAAGGGCGTTTGTACATTGTAAACAAAAAAAATCCTAAATTTAAACAAAGACAAGGATAAATAAAATGTTCGAAGTTTGAAGTCCAATGTTTTGTTTTATAACCAAACTTTAAACATCAAACCTTAAACCATAAACTTAAATAAAAATGGCAAGAATTGCAGGTATTGATTTACCAAAACAAAAAAGAGGAGTAATAGGATTAACCTATATTTTTGGTATAGGAAGATCATCTTCTAAACAAATTTTAGATAAAGCTGGTATTGACGAAAACAAAAAAGTTCAAGACTGGGATGATGATGATTTAGCTAAGATTAGAAAAATCATAACGGATGATTTTAAAATTGAAGGAGCACTACGTTCAGAAGTACAACTACACATTAAACGACTTATGGATATTGGTTGCTACAGAGGAGTTAGACACAGATCGGGGTTGCCTTTAAGAGGTCAGCGAACAAAAAATAATTCTAGAACACGAAAAGGAAGAAAGAAAACTGTTGCTAACAAGAAAAAAGTTACTAAATAAATAATAAAACAAGTTTAAAGTTTGAAGTTTAAAGTTCATGGTTAATCCAGAACTCAAAACAACAGAACAAACAACTCGAAACATAAAAATTATGGCAAAGTCAAATGCAAAAAAGAAGAAAAAAGTAAATATTGAAGCTTATGGAGAAGCTCACATACACGCTTCTTTTAACAACATCATTATCAGCTTAACAAACAACAATGGGCAAGTAATTTCTTGGTCATCAGCTGGAAAGATGGGATTTAAAGGCTCAAAAAAGAACACACCTTATGCCGCACAATTAGCTGCCGCTGACTGTGCGAAAGAAGCTTATGAAAACGGATTGAGAAAAGCAAAAGTATTTGTGAAAGGACCTGGAGCAGGAAGAGAATCTGCAATTAGAACATTACACAATAGCGGTATTATTATCACTGAAATTGTAGATGTTACACCACTTCCTCACAATGGATGTCGTCCACCAAAAAGAAGAAGAGTATAAATAATTACATATATAATAATAAACAACCGAAGAAATTAATTATCGAAGGATAGAGACCTTAATTCATAATTTTTTCTTTTAAAAACACAAAACAAATGGCAAGATACAGAGGTCCCAAGTCAAAAATCTCTAGAAAATTTAGAGAACCAATTTTTGGTCCTGACAAGGTATTAGAAAAAAAGAATTATCCTCCAGGGCAACATGGCCCAAATAAAAGAAGAGGAAAACAATCTGAGTATGCAATTCAATTGGCAGAAAAGCAAAAAGCAAAATATACTTACGGTATATTAGAAAAACAATTTGCTAATATTTTTGAAAAATCTTCAAGAAAAACAGGTATTACAGGTGAATTGTTACTTCAATTTTGTGAACGAAGATTAGATAACATCGTTTTTAGATTAGGTGTTGCACCAACAAGAAGTGGAGCAAGACAATTGGTTAGTCATAGACACATTACTGTAAATGGAAAAATAGTTAATATTCCTTCCTATACATTAAATGCGGGTGATGTTGTAGGCGTAAGAGAAAAATCCAAATCATTAGAAGCAATATCAGCATCTTTGGCTAGTAGTTCTGTAAATAAACATGAATGGTTAAGTTGGGATGGTGCTTTGATGTCAGGAACAATTATTAATCTACCAGAACGTCAGCAAATACCTGAAAATATCAAAGAACAATTAATCGTAGAGCTTTACTCTAAATAAACTTTAAATATATAAAATTATGGCAATTTTAGATCTCCAAAAACCTG
>PHDR01000087.1 GCA_002841035.1 Bacteroidetes bacterium HGW-Bacteroidetes-12
TCGATGACGTCGTTTGATAAAGAAATAGTTGTCGTGTCGTAAATAACTTCGTTTGCATTATAAATTTCAACTAAATCGGGCAGTTGATTTAGTTTTCCAATAAAAACACCTTCATCATCCTTTATGGAAACATTATTTTCTTTAACAGCTATGATATTACAATCATTTCTTTTTAATTTAGAAAAGTTGTTAGAAATTTTTTCAATAAAATGGTTGTTTCCAACAATAATGGTTGTGTTGTATTTGTTTTTTCTGAGCTTTAAATAATTAAAATAGTTTAATAATATTCGGCTAAATGGAATAAAAACTAACACTCCAACCATAATACTACTAATGTATTTGTTTGAAAATGATGAAGATGTTGGGAAAAGACTATTAAAACCAAAAAAAAGAAAACAACCCAATGTTAAACCAACAAGCGTTCGGTTAATACTCACAGCTTTTGAATAGCCACCACTAAATGTTAATCCTAAAAGAAACGAAAATATAACAGTTAGTACATTTAAAACTCCATAATCAACCGAAAATTCAATTTGATTTGGGAATCCTAAAAAAGGTTTTAAAAAATTTAAAATAACTAGAGAAACCAAGATAAATAGTGCATCAATAAGTGGAAGTTTTATGGTATTGAAAAATCGCATTAAAATAGCCAATGAAGCACGCAAATAGATAGCAATATTGATAAAAAAGGAAAATGCCTTGGCGTTTTTTGCAAAATGTTTTTTAGAAAAAATTATCATTGCGTTATAGAATACAAACACATAATTAATACTTCCTTTTTTTGTGCTTTCGCCTTTGTAGTGAATAATTTTTGCATCAGGAAAGTAATAGTTTTTATATCCAGCAAGCTGTATTCGGTATGATAAATCAATGTCTTCTCCATACATAAAAAATGCTTCATCGAGATAGCCAATTTTTTCTAGAACGCTTTTTCGCATCCACATAAAAGCTCCCGAAAGAACATCTATTTCATTAATTTCATTATTATTTAAATAACCTAAATGGTAGTTGGAAAATCGTTTAGATGTAGGAAAAAGAGCTGAAAATCCAAAAATTTTATAAAATGAAACAGATGGAGTAGGTAATCCTCTTTTAGACTCAGGCAGAAAAACTCCGTTTCCATCAACCATTTTCACGCCCAAACCACCTAATTTTGGATGAGTATCCGAAAATGTTATGCATTTTTGAAAAGTGTCTTCTTCAACAACAGTGTCGGGGTTAAGTAATAACACATATTCTCCTTTAGCTTGAGAAATTGCTTGGTTGTTTGCTTTAGAAAAACCTACATTATTTTTGTTTAGGATACATTTTACCGATGAAAATTTCGCCTTTACCATTTCCATTGAGTTGTCAGAAGAATTATTATCCACAACAAAGACTTCTGCATCAATAGTTTCTATTGCTTTAAAAACAGATGTTAAACATTGCTCTAAAAAAAAGCGAACATTGTAATTTACTATAATGATGGAAAGTTTCAATTTAGTTTAGAAGTTTATATAGTTTAGAAGGTTATGTACTCCAATCACGGTGTTTAATATCTTTAGTTCATTTATTCAAAGTTATCCCCCCTCCAACTCCCCTCAAGGGGAGAGTGCTTCCGCACATTGCCATCTTCCCACTAATTATTAACCCCTAATTACTAACACCTAATTCCTAATCCCTATTTTATCTCATTAAAAGTGTATTTTCAAAAGGTACTCTGTTTAAGATGGAACGTCCCAAGGTAAGCTCATCTGTATATTCCAATTCATCTCCAATGCCAATTCCTCGGGCAATAGTTGTTAGTTTAACAGGCAAGTGCTGCAACTTTTTAAAAACATAAAAATTGGTTGCATCTCCTTCCATAGTAGCACTTAGGGCTAAAATTAACTCTTCGGTTTTTTCTTGTTCAACTCTAGCAAAAAGTTCATTTAGTTTTATGTCGTTCGGGCCAATTCCTTCCATCGGAGAAATAATTCCACCCAACACGTGATATTTTCCTTTAAATTGATTGGTGTTTTCTATGGCATATACATCTAACACATTTTCAACCACACAAATACTGTTTGTTGTTCTGTTTGGATTAATGCAAATGGAGCAATAATCTGTGTCGGTAATGGTAAAACAACTTTTACAATAATTTATTTGTTGAGGTAAAATAGAAAAAGCATCACCAAATGCTGTTATTTCTTCACTTGTGCGGTTTAAAAGATGAAGTACCAACCGAACGGCAGTTTTTTTGCCAATTCCAGGCAAGGAAGAAAGTTGCTCAACGGCTTGATTAAAAGAGGGAGAAGAAATTTCGTTCATAAATAGTTAGTAGGAATAATATTTAAATAACAAATATACAGCTTTCAAATATACCTAAAACAATTAGCTATAAACATTTCATTGTGAATCATTCGTTTTATGCAAACATAGTGGTTCAATAATTTTATGCACTTTTGCTACAGATAAAGTTTGCAATAAAACTGCTTTTTTTAATGTCTTTGATAAGAAAAGGTCAAAGACAAGGCTTTCGAGGTTTTAAAAATTAGGAGCCCCGATAGCTATCGGGATGACTAATTTTTAAAACAAGAATAACGTAGTATTTGGCGTTTTCTTGCAAAGACTATATAATAAACTTATAAAAATGAATCCTTTTGTAGTAGTAGGTTTTATTGCAGGCTATTTTTTGTTGTTAGTGTTAATTTCCTATTTCACAACAAAAGGAGCGGATAACAATGATGCTTTTTTTATTGGATCAAAGCAATCATCTTGGTATTTGGTCGCTTTCGGAATGATAGGAGCCTCACTTTCGGGAGTTACATTTATTTCTATTCCAGGTTGGGTTGGCGTAAGTGGGTTTTCATATATGCAAGTGGTTTTCGGCTACTTTTTTGGTTATGTGATTATTGCAACTGTTCTGATGCCTTTGTATTATCGGATGCAACTTACTTCCATATATACTTATTTGGAAGAGCGTTTTGGATTTTATGCTTACAAAACAGGAGCTTCCTTTTTTCTTCTGTCGAGAGTAGTTGGAGCTTCATTTCGATTGTTTTTGGTGGCTTCAGTGTTACAACTTTTAATTTTTGATGCTTGGAACATTCCTTTTTTTGTTACCGTTGCTATTACCATTCTGTTAATTTGGCTCTATACCAACAAAGGGGGGATTAAAACCATTGTTTGGACAGATTCCTTCCAAACTTTGTTTATGTTAATTGCTGTTGGGATTTCAATTTATTCAATAAGTTCATCTCTTAATTTATCTTTTTCAGGATTAATAACAGAAGTTAAAAACAGCTCTTACAGTCAAATTTTCTTTTTTGATAACATAAATGATAATCGACATTTTATTAAACAATTTTTGAGTGGAATTTTTATTGCCATTGTAATGACAGGATTGGATCAGGATATGATGCAAAAAAACTTGAGTTGTAAAAATATTGGTGATGCACAAAAAAATATGTTTTCATTCAGTGTGGTGTTGATTTTTGTTAACCTTATTTTTTTAGTGTTAGGGGCGTTATTGTTTATTTATGCTCAAAAAATGAACATTGCTATTCCAGAAAAAACAGACCATTTATTTCCTATAATTGCAACCCAACATCTTTCTGTTTTTGCAGGCGTGTTTTTTATTTTAGGCTTGATAGCTGCAGCTTATTCAAGTGCTGACTCCGCACTTACTTCACTTACAACTTCAGTTTGTGTAGATTTTTTAGATATCCAACGAAAAGAAAATGGAAATAAAATTAGAAAACAAGTTCATGTACTCGTTTCTATTGTTTTGTTTGGCGTTATCTTAATTTTCAATGCTTTGAATGATGAAAGTGTTATCAGCTCCCTGTTTAAAGCCGCTGGATATACGTATGGACCCTTACTTGGATTGTACTCATTTGGATTGTTACTCAAATATAAAGTGAAAGATTATTTAGTTCCTTTTGTTTGTATTCTTGCTCCAATAGTTAGTTTTTTGATAAATTTAAATTCAGAAACATTATTTAATGGCTACAAATTTGGTTTTGAGATTTTAATAGTTAATGGATTATTAACTTTTTTGGGCTTGTTACTTATTTCAAAAAAAAACACAATTAACTAATCTCTTTGCTTATTCAATAACATTTTAAAAGAAAGTAAAGGTATTGCAACAGGTTGTAATTCAACACCTCTATTAGTACTAACATCATTCCAAGCAATAGGCATAATTCCCAACCCTAATGATATTTTTTTGCCTAAAGTTAATTTAACACCTATTCCACCAGTATATACCTGATAAGTTGGAAAATAGATGCCATCAATAACTAAATATAATTTTTTACTAATTTGACGTTGAGCACCAATAAAAAAGTGAAAAAAAGTGATTTCTCTATCCTCATCTATAAAATCAAAATTGCTATACATATAATACAGCCCAACTCCAGCAGAAAAGTTGTTTTGAATATCTCCAAACGAAATTAACAGATTGGCACCACCAATAAATGACAATGTATCTGGATTTATATTTAATAATTGACCACCCGATATTGTTCCTGCAATAGTAATATCTTCCGAAACTTTTATACTGTGTTTTAGCCCTAGGGTTAACATAGTAAACGCAGAAAGGTTTATAGAAACAGTTGTTCTATCAGATAATCCGTAACTTCCTTTAGCAAAGACCAAATCGGTTGAAGCAAGTCTAATTTCTTTTTTCTTAAGCGTAAAAGCAGTAGGCATCAAAAAATAGCTAGTATAATCTGGATTAGAAATTTGCGTTTTATCAAAAGTAGCGTTTACTCCTTTTTTAGAAGGGTCTTCAATTATATATTCATCATCTTGAGCAATAAGGGAAGCATATATAAAAAAGAAGAAAAATAGTATTAAAAGATTTTTCAAGTTTAGTTAGTTAATTTAGAGTTGGATTCTCAGGAAAATTAGAAAGCATAGCATATTTTCCACCTTTTTTTCGGAGTACTTTATACCAGAGTGTTTTTTTATTAAAAATAGGGGTGTTAATATTTGAAATTAACCATGAATCTTCTTTTATTTCATCATTAAGTTGGGCAACACTCCAACCCGAATAACCCATAAAAAACATAATTTGAGATTTATCCACTTCATTGTTATTAATCATGATTTTTAATTGTTCGAAGTTACCACCCCAAAAAATATTTCCATAAATATGCTTACTATCCTCTAGTAAATTGCCTAGTGTGTGAATAAAAAACAGAGAGGAAGAATCAACCGGACCGCCTAAATAAATAGGAACATCAAAATTTTCAAATTCGTTGGGTATGATGTTACAAAGAGAAGTTTTTAGTGGTTTATTTAGAATAAAACCAGAAACTTCTTTTTCGGAATAACTTGTAATAAGAACAACAGCACGTTTAAAATAGCTATCAACCATAAAAGGTTCAGCTATTAATAGAAGACCTTTTTCAGGAGTTAGCTTGTTTAAATCGGCTATTTTATAGTTTAATGGATTTAAAATCATAATTTAAACAGTTTAAACTTCAAGGTAAATTAACGCAAATTTTATTAAACAACAGCTATATTAATTGTTAAATTTGTTCCTTATAAACTTATTAATGGAAGACCTTAAAAATTATATCAATTCTGTTCGCAGAGATTTTGCTGGAAAATTGTTGGATGAAAATCATATTGACAAAAATCCGTACACTCAATTTCAAATTTGGTTTGAAGAGGCAGTAAATGCCCAAATTTTAGATCCTTATGCCATGTCCGTTGCTACTGTGGGAAAAGATATGCAACCTTCTGTACGCTTGGTTTATATGCGCAATATTTCTGAAAAAGGTTTTGTTTTTTATACCAATTACGATAGCCGAAAAGCACAAGATATTGATTTTAATAATAAAGTAGCATTAAATTTTTTTTGGGTAGAAGTTGAGCGGCAAATTAGGGTGGAGGGTATTGTGCAAAAAGTTAGCTCTGCGGATTCGGATATTTATTTTAATAATCGTCCAAGAGAAAGTCAAATTGGAGCATGGGCTTCGGCTCAAAGTTCAACAATTTCATCACGACAAGAATTGGAACAAAAAGTAGAAGAACTAACTAAAAAATTTAAAAACAAACCTATTCCTCGACCACAAAACTGGGGAGGTTATTTAGTAGAACCATCAAAAATTGAGTTTTGGCAAGGAAGACCCAACCGATTGCATGACAGGTTGGTTTATACTCGAAATGAAAATAATGAATGGAAAATTACTCGAATTGCTCCTTAAATTAGAGTCTGTCCATAAAGTCAACAGTTCTCAATCTTCATCCCGATAGCTATTGGTAGGCAAAGGCCTATGGAAGGCGTTGTTTTTTGCCAATTGTTGACTGAAGATTGCTAATTTGATTGCAAAAAACCATACATTATAGACAGACTCTAATTACTTTAGAGAATTTTCAGCTGCCTGTTCTATCAATTGTTCTGAAAGTTCTTTGCCTAAATAATTATTCACCAAATAACGTCCTAAATAGATTAACGGAGTTAGTAAAATGGCAATTATTAGTTTAAAAGTATATCCCGTTAGAGCCGCATTTACATATTCTGATGTGCTCATTTTACCTGTTAGCCAAAAAGCAATTCCTAGCACTATAAAAGTATCAATTAATTGAGAAAACACAGTAGAACCAGTGCTTCTTAGCCAAATCATTTTTCCGCCCGTTCTGTTTCTTAGCAACCAAAAGATGAACACATCCACAAATTGAGAAATAAGAAAAGCGATGATGCTAGCAAAAATAATCCACATACTTTGTCCAAAAACAGCCTGAAATTGTTCGTCTGTAACAGCAGAAACACCTTTTGCTGCAGGAATGTTGATGGAAAAAAATAAGACGATAAAAGCATAAGCAATAAGCGAAGCAGTAATGAAAGTTAGTTTTTTAACACCACTTTTCCCATAATATTCATTGATTAAATCGGTGGTAAGGAAAACCACTGGCCAAGGAATAATGCCTATGCTCATAATAAATGGACCTATTTGAATAATTTTACCACCAATTAGTTCTGCTACTACTGCATTGGTGATGAAAATACCTGCTAAAATAGTAAAAACAATATCTCTTTTGGTTTTAAACATTAAAGACAAATTTATTTTTAAATAATTCCTTTATCTAATAAAATTTTGGTTTTCAAAATCCCAGCAACAGAAAGACTATCGGTTATTTCTCCATTCATCACCATCATAAAAGCTTCGTCAAAATTTATTTTTTTGAGTTGCAACACTTCATCTTCATCAGGTTGAGGCTCAAAAAAATCAAGGTCTTTGGCAATGTAAATAACTCCTACTTCATCTGAAACAGAATTGCTGAGGTGCATATCCAAAATTTTTTCCCAATGATTCGCTTTAATACCTGTTTCTTCGAGCAATTCTCTTTTTGCAGATTCGAGAGGAGGGATACCCAATTTTCCACCACCTTCGCAAATTTCCCAACTGTATTGACTGAGTGGATAACGATATTGACCAACCAACCAAGTGTTGTTATCTTCATCTAACGGAATAATTCCAATGGCAATGTTTTTAAAGTGAACAGTTCCATAAATCCCATCATTTCCTCCAGCGTCAATTACCTTGTGTTCTGTTACGCTTATCCAAGGGTTTTCATACTTGAGTTCACTTTTCAATGTTTTCCAAGGGTTGTTGTTCATTAGCTTCCAAAAACTTTTTTCAAAATATCGGTAACACGAGCAGCAGGATTTAGCCTAATGTTAGCTTCCTCTTTTTGAATCATTAAAAATAAACCATCCATTGCTTTTGTTGTAACATAGTCTTCTAAATCTGGATTTTGCTTTTCTGTGAAAGGAATTTTGTTGTAAGCAGAAATAATTGGATTCCAATATTTTGTTACTTCAACAGTTGAAATAGCATTTTTAACAATGGGATTAAATTTTATTTTTAAGCTTGCAGAAGTTTTTTCTATGAGGTATTGTGTCGCAGCGTTATTATTACCTCTCAAAATAGCAAAACCATCAGCAATACTCATGTTTTTTATTGCATCAATAAAAATGGGAGCAGCCTCTTTTGATGCTGTTTCAGCAGCTCTATTTAGCGTTAGCACAAATTCATCAACTTGTTTTTTCATTCCAATAGCCTCTACTTTTTCTTTCACTTTAATGGCTTCCGCAGGAAAAGGAATGAAAATTTCAGGGTTTTTATAAAAACCATCCAACCTTGATGTTAAGGCTGTAGAATTGTTTGTTCCAATAGTTAGAGCTTCTTTTAAACCGCTAATTACTTCAGAATTTGTGAGAGATGACGTACCAGTGGAGTTGTTTACTTCATTTAAAACGGAAGTCATTTCAGCACAACCAAAAGCTGTGAATGAAACTAATGTTAATGCTATAATTTTTTTCATTGTATATAAATTGGTTAGTTTTTCAAAAATAGTTTTAAGTTGTGGATTTTGGCAAAAAAAGTTTAAAAAATATATTTTAAACCGAGTAAAAGTTTATCGTGGCTCGATTCACTAGTAAAAATATGTGCATTGGATAAATGATTAAACCCCACTGAAAAAGTAAAATGAGTACTTAATGGTTTACTAATATAAAAGCCTTGTAAAACATTGAAACCACTGTCTAAACCATCGTTTGCTTTTTTTGATGCTTCTACCCAAACAACACCTGCAATGTATTCTAAGTACCAATTTTTTGTAATTAGAAAGCTCAATTGAAAGCCTAAACCTGTAGTGTTGCTTACTATATCATTCACGCTAAAAATAGCTGTTGGTTTAATAATAAATAAGCGTTGATTAAATTCTCCTTGATAGGAAGTAGTATCAGAAAAATTTTTAGCATAATCTACCGACCATTGAAAAGGTAAGTATATGAGCGAAGAAAAACCAATTCCATCACCAAATTTTGCATCACCAATTTTTCTAGCTCGATAGGTGTCTGCATAAAAACCTATTTTACCACGAACAATTTCAAATGAAACTTTTCCTTTGTTGGATTGTCCTAATAATAGAGTAGAAGATAGGTAACACAAAAAAAATAAAATAGTAATGTGTTTTTTTTTAAGCATATAATTTATTTCGTATGGTTTTCAAAGTTACAACAAGCTGTTGTTTTTTTATAAAAGTAAGTTGATTAT
>PHDR01000088.1 GCA_002841035.1 Bacteroidetes bacterium HGW-Bacteroidetes-12
CCAATGTCTTTACGAATTTCTTTTATTACTCGTTTTTGAGCATTGGTTAATTCAAATGGAAGATTTTTAGTATAAAATGTATTAAAATAATTTCCTATTTCACTAAAAACATTTCCTTTAACAGTGTGTGTTTTAATTACTTTTTGGCGGAGCAAATTGAGTTGAAGAAAGAATAATTCTTCAAATTTTAACCTAAAAATAGCTTTCTTTAATTTGTTTTCATCTTTCGGAATATGTATATTTATTAAGGCTTCTTCTCTTGAAATTAATCCTAATTGTTGTAGTACTTCTTCGCTTAATGTTTCTGTTATTTGATGCGTTAGTTGGGCAACTAAATTTTTCTGAATTCGATGTATTACTTTAGCGTTTAGCCCTTTGTTTGAAAGGGCTTCGGTGGTGGAATAAACGGCTTCTAACAACACATCATTGGTTAAAAGTGCCTCGCTAACCAAATCCATTTCGGGGTGAGTGATGTTAAAACTATTTCTAAACAACGTGGGCTTGCCATAAACAATGTATTCAATGCCAAGTTTTAAGGAACTTTGTAGCCATTTTATACTTTTAAACCAGACCAATTCAATTTCGCCAGTTTCGTCTTTTAGGGTTGCTACTAATCGTTTTGTTCGTTTTTCGCCTATGGTTTCTAAAGAAATTAGTTTGCCTTTAAGTTGAATGTAAGTTTGGTCGTTATCAATAGCCGAAATGGTATAAATTTTAGATTTATCGATGTATCGGAAAGGGTAGTGGTGTAAAAGATGATAAAAAGTAAAAATTCCTAATTCTTTTTGAAGTAATTCGGCTCGTTGTGGACCAACGCCTTTTAAAAATTCTATTTTTGTTTCGAGTAGCAAATCAAAGCAAAAATACTATCTTTTTAAAGAAAAAGTAAAATAAAGATTATGTGTGTATAGAAGAACAAAAACAGTCAAACTCCCGACTTTTAATTTTGATTAAATAATAGTTCCTTTGTATCAAATTAACAAAAAACAATTATGAAACAAAAAGTATTTTTATTAGTGAGTGTTGCTTCAATTGCATTAATAAGCTTCGCATTTGTTCAAGGCAGCGATTGGAAAGCACCTTCATCTGCAAAAGCATTAACCAACAAAGTAAAAACAAGCAGTAAATCTGTAAAAGCGGGCAAATCAATTTTTGAAAGCAAATGCGTAGTTTGCCATGGAGAGAAAGCAAAAGGAGATGGACCAGGCGGAAAAGCATTGAACCCAAAACCAGCCAATTTAACCTCCGAAAAAGTGCAAACACAAACTGATGGAGAAATTTTTTGGAAAATAACCAACGGCAGAGGTGCTATGGTGAAATGGGAAAGTATAATTTCTGAAACCGACCGTTGGAATTTAGTAAACTTTATTCGCTCGGTTAGAGCTGAAAAGCCAAAAACAGAAGCACCTAGTAAGCCAACATCAACCGAGCCTTCGGCACAAGATAAAGCTATATTAGCAGCAAAAGAAAAAGAAGCTAACTATAAAAAAATAATTACCGAAGCCGAACAAACTGCGTTAGCAAAAGATTTTATTGGGGCAAAGAAAAAATATACCGAAGCATTGGCACTTCAACCAGATAATGTTGAGCTTTCTGAAAAATTAAAAGCAATTGAACCACTCGCTTTGGAGCAAGAAAAAAGAGAAGTGTTAAAAACCGAAATAAAGAAAGAACTTAAAGAAGAATTAAAAAAAGAGTTGAAAGAAGAATTGCTAAAAGAACTTTCTAAACCTGAATAAACAAATACGTAAATGAAATTAAAAAACGCAAAGGTTATTATTACTGGCGGAAGTTCAGGGATAGGAAAAGCAACAGCTCAGCTTCTTAGTGAAGCAGGGGCTACTGTATTAATCACAGGAAGAGATGAGCAAAAATTAAAAAATGTTGCCGCAGAATTAAATGTATTTTACCATGCTTTTGACATAGCTGATTTAGCATCACTAAAAAAGAATGCCACCGAAATTATATCAAAGTTAAATGGAGTTGATGTTTTAATAAACAATGCAGGAGTGGGCGAATTTGCTTTGTTAGGGGAAATTACAGCCGAACAATTTCATCGTGTTTTTTCTACAAATATTGTTGGATTAACACTTTTTACACAAGAATTTTTACCCATTTTTAAGGAGCAACAAAGCGGAAACATTCTAAACATAGCTTCAACTGCTGCTCTTAAAGGATTTGCCAGAGGAAGTGTTTACTCTGCTTCAAAATTTGCTTTACGTTCATTAACACAATGTTGGCAAGCTGAGTTAAGAAAAGATAACATCCGTGTAATTGGCATAAATCCTAGCGAAGTTACCACAGCTTTTAACAACTCCGAAAGACAAGAACGAGAAGAACAACCCTCCAAACTTCGTTCCCTTGAAATTGCCCATACCATAAAAAGCACGTTAGAAATGGACAACAGAGGTTTTATCCCAGAAGTTAGTGTATGGGCAACAAATCCTTAAAAAACACTACATTTATAGGCTAAACAATTATCTATCTCATCGATAGAAACTTATTGATGTATCAATTTAGGTTAGTTTTCTGAACCATTTCCTTAACAATTTTTAACAACGAAATTCCTTACTCTCAATTAATAAACTAATTTCGCTGCTTAATTTAGCACCTCAAAAAATAATACATTATGGAAGAAGAAAAAATACCAACATCAATCCCAACACCATCTTCAACACCAGAAACATCTGGCAATGTTGATATCAGAGCATTAAACGAAAAAATACAACGAGAAAGCTCTTTTGTTGATTTGGTTACTATGGAAATGGACAAAGTAATTATTGGTCAGAAACACATGACCGAACGGTTACTTATAGGTTTATTATCTAACGGACACATTCTTTTAGAAGGTGTTCCTGGATTGGCAAAAACATTAGCTATAAACACCTTAGCAAAAACAATAGATGCTAAGTTTAGTAGGGTTCAGTTTACACCCGATTTATTGCCTGCCGATATTATTGGAACAATGATTTATAACCAAAAACAGGAAGCTTTTACGGTTAAAAAAGGACCTATTTTCGCCAATTTTGTGTTGGCAGATGAGATAAACAGAGCTCCTGCAAAAGTGCAAAGTGCGTTGTTAGAAGCCATGCAAGAACGCCAAATAACCATAGGTGAAACTACTTTTAAATTGCCCGAGCCGTTTTTAGTATTGGCAACTCAAAACCCAGTTGAGCAAGAAGGAACATACCCACTTCCAGAGGCTCAGGTAGATCGTTTTATGTTGAAAGTGGTGTTGGATTATCCAAAAAAAGAAGAAGAGAAAATTATTATCCGACATAACATTTCTAAAGCAGGTTTTCCTACACCAAATTGTGTGTTAAAACCCGAAGACATTTTAAAAGCCCGTGAATTGGTTAGGGAAGTTTATATGGACGAAAAAATAGAACAATACATTGTAAATATTGTTGATGCAACAAGAAACCCACAAGATTATAATTTACCCGAATACAAAAACCTTATCACCTTTGGAGGTTCGCCAAGAGCGAGCATAAACCTAGCATTAGCATCAAAAGCGTATGCGTTTATAAAACGAAGAGGCTATGTAATTCCTGAAGATGTGCGTGCCATTTGCCATGATGTGCTTCGCCACAGAATTGGGCTAAGCTATGAAGCAGAAGCCGAAAACATTACCTCTATGGATATTATTAATGGTATTTTAAACAATGTGGAAATTCCATAACGGAATTTTAAATTTTAAGTGTTAAATTTTGAATAAAAATAATTTAACTTTTAAAACTCATCATTAACATTTATAATTATGTCAGCTAATTCCACTTCCGAACTATTAAAAAAAGTAAGAAAAATTGAGATTAAAACCCGAGGATTGAGCAATCAAATTTTTTCGGGCGAATATCATTCTGCTTTTAAAGGAAGAGGTATGGCGTTTAGCGAAGTAAGAGAATATCAACACGGTGATGAAATTAGAACCATCGATTGGAATGTAACTGCTCGTTTTGGGCATCCTTACGTAAAAGTGTTTGAGGAAGAACGAGAAATGACCGTAATGTTGTTGGTTGATGTGAGCGGCTCAAAAGAATTTGGCACGCAACTTAAATCTAAACAAGAATTAGCTACCGAAATTTGTGCTGTGTTGGCTTTTTCTGCCATTCAAAACAACGATAAAGTGGGTGTAATTTTCTTTTCGGATAAAATAGAAAAATTTATTCCTCCAAAAAAAGGAAGAACTCATATTTTAATGATAATTAGAGATTTAATTGATTTTAAACCAGAAAACAAAGGAACAGATATAGCAATGGCATTGAAATATTTTACCAATGTGATTAAAAGAAGATGCACTGCTTTTATTATATCCGACTTTATTAACAACCAAAATTTTGAAGATGCTCTAAAAATTGCTAATAAAAAGCACGATTTAATTGCCTTGCGTTTGTACGACAAAGCCGAAGAGATTTTGCCTAACTTAGGATTGGTGCCTCTAATCGATGCAGAAACAAATAAATTAACATGGGTAAATACATCGAGCAAAGAAGTTCAAAAAAATTACAAAATAGATTACCTAAAACGAAAAGATAAACTAAAAAATACTTGGCAAAAATCGGGAGTTGATGCTACTGAAATTGGCACACACGAAGATTATGTGAAACCATTAATGGCTTTGTTTAAAAGAAGAAGCTAACTTATTTAATGTGAGAATGTGTAAATGTGTAAATGTGAGAATGTGAGAATGTGTAAATGTTAAATAAAAAATAATTCGTGCATTCGTGGCAAATAAATATGAAAATGAAAAAAATAGTTAACCTATTAATATTACTTCTTAGTTCAGCATTAATAAATGCACAGGGAGTTCGTGTTGCTGCCAGCTTAGACACCAACAAACTATTAATTGGAGAACAAACAACTTTGCACATTACCGTAGATTATTCTGCCGAAAGCGGAATTACGCAACTTATTTTCCCTACGTTTTATGATACGATTAATCAATATGTTGAAATTTTGTCAAAATCGGCTATTGACACGCTTATTCCAGATAAAAATGAACCCTTTGTGTTGCAACAAAAACAAGATTTATTAATCACTTCTTTCGATTCGGGGTATTATGTTATTCCTCCTTTTCAATTTATTATTAATTCCGATACTTTTGAAACAGAAGCTACCTTGTTGGAAGTTCATTCCCTTTTGGTAGATACCGCAGCTGCAATTTTTGACGTGAAACAACCCATTGATGAACCCTTTTCTTTTAAAGATTGGCTCAAAGAAAATTGGGGTTGGATAGCTTTAGGAATAGCCACAATTCTAATTCTTATTTTCTTAATTAAATACTTAAAAAACAGAAAACCCAAAGAAGAAGTGAAAGAAATTGTGCCAGACATTCCTATTCATATAACCGCATTAGAGCAACTCGAAAAACTCAGAGAACAAAAACTGTGGCAAGCAGGAAAAGTTAAGCTATATCACTCTCAAATTTCCGAAATTTTGAGAACTTATATCGAAAAGCGTTTCAACATTAATGCGATGGAAGAAACCACCGATGAGATTATGCGAGGGCTTCGATTGCAAGCCATACCAAACGATGCAAAAGAAAAATTATTTCAAGTGCTAACCCTTGCCGATTTAGTGAAATTTGCTAAAGAACAGCCCCTTGCCAATGAAAACGATATGAGTTTAATTATGAGTATAGAATTTATTAATCAAACCAAAATAACACCTAACACAACGCAAAAAGATGTTTAGTTTTTGGAACGAAATAACATTTGCCAATCCCAATTTTTTTTGGTTGCTTTTGCTATTACCAATGATGTTGATTTGGTATGTTTTAAGAATAAAAAAACAACAAGGCAGCGTAAAAGTATCTACACTTACAGGTTTTGAAAGTTCACTATTTTCCTATTTTAGGCACAGCACATTTGCCTTGCGTTTAATAGCGTTGGCAGCATTAATAACGGCAATAGCTCGTCCACAAACCTCACTAAGTTGGCAAGATGTTACCACCGAAGGTATTGATATAGTTATAAGTATGGATATTTCAGGAAGTATGTTGGCAGAAGATTTTAAGCCCAATCGGTTAGAAGCCTCAAAAAACATAGCTATGGAATTTATTCGCAATCGTCCTTACGACAGAATGGGATTAGTAATTTTTGGTGGAGAAAGTTTTACCCAATGCCCACTTACTTCCGACCATGATGTGTTGCTCAACCTTTTTGGTGGTGTTCAAAATGGTATTATAGAAGACGGAACAGCAATAGGAATGGGGCTGGCAACAGCTGTTAATCGACTAAAAGACAGCCAAGCAACGAGTAAAGTTATTATTTTATTAACTGATGGCGTAAACAATGCAGGCTCTATACCACCACTAACAGCAGCAGAAATAGCCCGAGAATTTGGAGTTAGGGTTTATACCATTGGAATTGGTACAACAGGAACAGCTCCAACTCCTTATAAAGACCAATTTGGAAGAACTCAATACCAAGATGTTCCCGTTAGAATAGACGAAGAAACAATGGCTCAAATTTCTGAAATGGCTGATGGAAAATACTTTAGAGCAAAGAACAACAAAGAATTAGAACAAATTTATGTTGAAATTGACAAATTAGAAAAGTCTAAAATTAATGTAACCGATTACCGAAAAAAAGGAGAACAATTTTTACCCTTTGCTTTAATTGCTGCACTATTATTAGGAATTGAGTTTTTATTAACCAAAACAATATTTAGAACCGTTGTTTAGATTTGAACATATCGAATACTTGTGGGCAATAGCATTTATTGCTCCTGTTTTGCTTTTAATTGCTTTTTTCTATAATCAATGGAAAAAAAATAAACTAAAGGCATTTGGAAACACTGTTATCATTCAACGGCTAATGCCTAATGTATCTAAAACATTGCCGAAAATAAAATTTATTTTGTTTTTCTTGGCTTTTATTTCGTTGATGATAGGTTTGGCCAACCTACAATTTGGAACAAAAATGGAAGAGGTGAAACGAGAAGGCGTTGATGTAATGATAGCTTTAGATGTATCAAACAGTATGTTAGCTGAAGATTTATCTCCCAATCGCTTAGAAAGAGCAAAAAGAGCCATTTACCAACTTATAGAAAAACTTCAAAACGACCGTTTAGGAATTATCATTTTTGCAGGCGATGCTTATGTGCAACTTCCTATAACCACCGATTATTCTTCCGCCAAATTATTTTTAGAAAGTATAGGCACAGATATAGTACCAGTGCAAGGAACAGCCATAGGAACAGCCATTGAATTAGCCTTAAAATCGTTCGATTATGAAAATGGAACAAGCAAAGCTATTGTTGTGATTACCGATGGCGAAAACCACGAAGATGATGCGTTAGAAATGGCAAAACAAGCTACTGAAAGAGGTGTAATCGTCCATACAATAGGAATGGGTTCTGAAGGAGGGGCACCACTTCCTATCTATCAAAATGGAAGGCAAGTTGGATTTAGAACGGATAATAATAACACAACAGTTGTGTCTAAATTAAATGAAAAAATGCTGCAAGAATTAGCTCAAGCAGGAAATGGCACTTACGTTAGGGCAACTAACGCTAATGCTGGTTTAGGTATTATTATGGAGGAGATTAATAAAATGGAGAAAAAAGAATTTGGAAGCAAGGTGTTTAAAGATTATGACGACCGTTTTCAAATTTTCTTATTAATAAGTTTAGCTTTGCTTACATTGGAGTTTTTTATCTCCAAAAGAAAAAGCAGCAAGTTGGATAAAATAAAACTTTTTGAGTGAGAATTTTACGCTAATACACATAAATGTTTTAATTAGTGCGAATTGGTGAAAATTTGTGTGAAAAGACATTAGGTTGTGTAAAAAAAGGTTAAACACAAGTTAACACTGATTTACACAAATTGGATATTACCATAAAACATCAATGATGTTTTAATTGATGAAATAAAAATAAAATTATAGAAGTAGTGAGTTTAAATAAAGAATATCCATATAAAAACGAATGTTATAAAATCATAGGGTTAAGTATGGAAGTTCATTCTATTTTGGGAAAAGGTTTGTCAGAAGTAGTTTATAAAGACGCCTTAGAATATGAACTTGTTAAAAATAAAATACCTTTTTCAAGGGAAGTAAAATTTCAAGTTGAATACAAAGATGTTATTCTAAACCACCATTATTATGCGGATTTTATTGTTTATGAAAATATTATCTTAGAAATAAAAGCAAAAAAAGATATCATTGAAGAACATATAGCTCAAACACTTAATTATATGAATATATCAAAAAGTAGAATTGGATTAATTATAAATTTTGGAGAAGATTCTTTAACCTATAAAAGGTTAATTTTATAATAAAAATAATTATGAGATACGTTATATTACTATTACTTTTTAGTCTTACCTACTTTTCTTTTGCTCAAGAGGAAAGAAAGCATATTCGTGAAGGAAATAAACTCTACGAAAAAGAAAAATTTGATGAAGCCACCGAAAGCTATAAAAAAGCCTTAGAGAAAAATGCCGCTTCAGAAAAAGCAGATTTTAACTTAGGTGATGCCCTTTATAAACAACAAAAATTTGCCGAATCGGCTCAACAATTTCAACAGTTAGCCGAAAAAACAACCAATAATCAATTAAAAGCCAGTGCCTACCATAATTTAGGAAATTCATTATTGCAAGCTCAAAAGCTAGAAGAAAGTATAGCCGCTTATAAAAAAGCACTGCGTATTAATCCTAAAGATGACGAAACGAGATACAATTTAGCTTACGCTCAAAAAAAATTAAAAGAAAAACAGCAGCAAGAACAAAAGGATAAAGACAAAGAAAAAAAAGACGAAGAAAATAAGGATAAGGATAAAGATAAAGAGAAGAACGAGAATAAAGACAACAAAGACGAAGATAAGAAAAATGAGGAAAACAAGGAAAATCAAGATAAAAAAGACGGAGAACAAAAAGAACAAAAGCCGCAGCCTAACAAATTATCAAAAGAAGATGCACAGCGAATGCTAGATGCCTTAAACAACAAAGAAAAAGAAGTGCAAGCAAAATTGAAAAAAGAAAAAGAAAATGCTAAAAAAATAAAAATAGAAAAAGACTGGTAAGG
>PHDR01000089.1 GCA_002841035.1 Bacteroidetes bacterium HGW-Bacteroidetes-12
ACAACAGTTGAAGTAGCAACCCCAAAACACGTTGAAGAAGCACTGAAACATGAAGTAGATATTTTATGGATAGGAGCAAGAACCACAGCAAATCCATTTCTTAAAATAAAAACAGGAATTCTTGAGTAAAAATTCCTGTTTAGTTAGTGCAAAATAAAATGAAAAAATTATTGTAAACTTATTTTCTTTTTTAATTCCTCAATGTAACCTCTGAAACGCTTATCTGTATCAATAAGGTTGTTAACGGTTTTGCAAGCATGAAGAACTGTTGCATGATCTTTTCCACCACAATGCATACCAATTGAAGCTAAACTTGATTTGGTCATTTGTTTAGAAAAATACATGGCTATTTGACGGGCCTGAACCACTTCTCTTTTTCTTGTTTTTGATTTTAAGGTATCTATTTGCATATCAAAGTAATCGCAAACCACTTTTTGTATGTAATCAATAGAAACCTCTCTAGCAGTATTCTTAACAAACTTATCAACCATCTGGCGAGCTAAGTCAATGTTTACCGCTTTTTTATTTAATGAAGATTGGGCTAAAATAGAAATCAACGCTCCTTCTAGTTCTCTAACATTAGTTGTAATGCTATAAGCAATATATTCAACAACATCTTTTGGTAACTCCAATCCTTCGCTATACATTTTCTTTTCTAAAATAGCTATTCTTGTTTCTAAGTCTGGTGATTGCAAATCTGCTGCTAATCCCCATTTAAAACGAGAAAGTAAGCGTTGTTCCATTCCAATAATTTCAACAGGAGCTTTATCAGCAGTTAAAATAATTTGTTTTCCTGATTGGTGTAAGTGGTTGAATATATGGAAAAATACATCTTGCGTTTTTGCTTTTCCAGCAAAAAATTGAACATCATCAATAATTAAAACATCTATCATTTGATAGAAATGAATAAAATCATTCTGCTCGTTGTTTTTAACTGAATCAATAAATTGTTGAGTAAATTTCTCTGAAGAAACGTACAGTACAATTTTATTTGGAAATTTATTTTTTACCTCAATACCAATAGCATGAGCTAAGTGTGTTTTTCCTAATCCAACTCCTCCATAAATTAATAAAGGATTAAAAGAAGTTCCTCCTGGATTGTTCGACACAGCAAAACCTGCTGAACGAGCTAATCTGTTGCAATCTCCTTCTACAAAGTTATCAAAAGAGTAATTGGCATTGAGTTGAGATTCTACATTCAAATGAGCAATACCTGGAATGATAAATGGGTTTCTTATCGATTTGTTTTTATTCAAATCTAAAGGCATGTTAACTGGATTGTTTTTGATGTGAGGTTTGTTAACCGCAGGAATTTTAAGTGTATAGGGTTGATTTCCTTTTGTATTATTTTCAATAACAATACTATATTCTAATCGTCCTTCTGTGCCTAATTCTTTTTTAATGGTTTTTTTTAGAATAGCTACATAATGTTCTTCCAACCATTCATAAAAAAATTGACTAGGTACTTGTATGGTTAAAACCTTATCTTTCAGTTTAACTGGAATAATAGGTTCAAACCAAGTTTTATAACTTTGTAAACTCACGTTATCCTTGATGATTTGAAGGCAATTGTCCCAAACTGATGTAAAGTTTTTCTCCATTTTTTTTATCTCCTGTTTTTTAGCGTAAAAATAATTGTTATTAACATAAAAACAAAGGAAAATTCATATCTTTTTTTTAAAAGAATATTTACTTAAATAAAAATAATAAGTAACTTAAAATCAATAGCTTTTCACAAAAAAACTATCCTTGTTTTTACGCTAACAAATATTTGTATAAAAAAATGAAAAAAAAAATTTTTAACTATTGTTTTTTAACTTTTTTTTTTACTGTTAATTTTTATTGCCTCTGATGAGAAATAATAGGCTTCATTTTTACTGTTGATAAAGAAATCAATTCTCCCTAAGTTAATACCTGCCCAACCTACCTGATTAATCAACGTAATTTTATTTTTTTTGTTTCTAACGGTGGTTGGTTTATCTAAAAAGGTGTGTGTATGCCCCCCAATTATTAAATCAATGTATTCATTTTCTTTAGCCAAAACCAAATCCGACACTTTGTTGGTTTTGTATTCATACCCCAAGTGAGACAAGCAAATAATAAAATGACATTTTTCTTTGTTTTTCAAATGATTAGCGGTTTCATTTGCTTTAACAATAGGATTCAGATAAATGGTTTCTTTGTATAATTTTTTATCGACCAAACCTTCAAGCTCCACTCCTACCCCGAAAACACCTATTTTAATTCCTTCTTTTAAAAAAATTTTATATGGTTGTATTTTGTTCTTTAATATAGTGTTAGAAAAGTCATAATTAGCATTTACAAAAGGGAAATTTGCGTGAGGCAACATTTTGTAAAACCCATCAATACCATTGTCAAAATCATGATTTCCTATAGTTGCGGCATCATATTTCATCAAACTCATTAACTTAAATTCCAATTCACCTCCATATTTATTAAAGTATGGTGTGCCCTGAAAAATATCTCCAGCATCAAGCAACAGCACATTTTTTTCTTCTGTTCTGATTTTGTCTATTAAACCTGCTCTTCGGGCAACTCCTCCTAAATTTGGATATTTTGGGTCGTTTGCAGGAAATGGCTCTATGTGGCTATGCACATCGTTGGTGTGTAAAATAGTAATTTTTGTGTGATTTCTTTTAAAAATAGCAGCCGAAAGTGGATTTAATGCTGCAGCTCCAAGCAAGGAAACACTTCCTAAAAAAGATTGTTTTATAAATGTTCTTCTGTTACTCATAAATTATCCTCCCTTCTATTTTTCCTGTTAGTTGCTTTCCTTGTGCGTGTTGTTCAACACAATATTGTATAATGGCATCTCTTAACTTTATTCCCACTTTTTCATAGTTAATTGGGTTTAGAAAAAATTTCATATTATCGCCTCCATTGGCTAAATAATCGGAAGTTAATACTTTATATGTTGTGTTCAAAGATTTGTCGTTTTTTCTGTTCTTAATTTTAACTTGAGTGGGTGTTGTTGAAAAATTGATTTTTATTCCAGCAATTGGCTGACCTCCAACATTTTTAATGTAACTAATTAACGTATCAAATTGTTCTTTAGAAAGTGTTACTACTACTAATTCGTTTTCAAAAGGCATTAACTCAAACACTTTACCTCTAGTAATTTCTCCTTTAGGCAAAGATGTTCTTAATCCACCAAAATTCAACATACAAAAATCAATATTGCCGTTATACATTTTTTGAGCTACTTCCATACTTAAATCAGCAACTAAGTTTCCTAATTTAGTTTCAGGTTTGCCTTTTTCTCGTGTAAATTCATCATTTGAAATAACCAACACTTCATTCATTTCTTTTTCTAAATCTGTTTTATAAGGAATAACGAGTTCTTCTATTTTTTTCTGATTGGAATAAGTGCTATCTAAAGCTATCGAAGTTTGGGTTGTTTTGGTATATACCGAGGGCTTACATTCTATAAATAATAATGATACTATTATAAGGAAAGAAAATCTTAAGACTAAGTTTCGTGATTTGTTCATTTTTTTATAAAAACTATTTAAATGTAGAATATAAATCGGTAAACTATATTCTTAATTTTAGCCGTCTAAATTACGAACATTTTTTTTACTCTATATTAATAGTATATGTATAAATCAACAACAAAAATTAGAGTACGCTATGCCGAAACAGATATGATGGGCTATGTTTATTACGGAAATTATGCTACTTATTTTGAAGTAGCTCGTGTAGAAGCCATCAAAAAATTGGGCTTTAGCTACCGTAAAATGGAAGATGAAGGCATTGCTTTACCTGTATTAGATTTTTCGATAAGATATTACAAACCTGCCTTCTATGATGATGAAATTACCATAGAAACAACCATCACTGAATTACCAAAAGCTCGTATTCATTTTAGTTATAAATGTTTTAATGAAAAAGGTGATTTAATTAATGAAGCTAAAACAACCTTAGTTTTTATCAATAAATCCAATCTGAAGCCATGCTCTGCTCCTTCTGATTTTGTTGAGGCTATAAGTAATTTTTTTTAACGAACTAAATGAAAAACTCCTTTTTACTATCAACTGTTTCTGTAGTTTTGTTTTGCAGTTTTTTTAATCCAACATCATTAAAAGAAAAAAATATGAACGAAAATGTAAAATTAGACACCGCAACCTTTGGAGCTGGTTGTTTTTGGTGTGTTGAAGCAATATTTGACAACCTTAAAGGTGTTGAAAGTGTTGTTTCTGGCTATGCTGGTGGAACAGTGAAAAATCCATCTTATAAAGAAGTTTGTGCAGGAACAACAGGTCATGCAGAAGTTTGTCAAATCACTTATGACACATCCATTATTTCTTTTGATGAATTATTGGAAGTTTTTTGGCAAGTACACGATCCAACAACACTTAACCGACAAGGCGGAGATGTTGGTACACAATACCGTTCAGCTATTTTTTATCACAACGAAACCCAAAAAGAATTAGCAAAAAAATACTTAAACAAGTTAGATGATGAAGGCGTTTTTGTAGATGCAATTGTTACCGAAATTACACCTTTCACTAACTTTTATCCTGCCGAAGATTACCACCAAGATTATTTTGAGCTTAATGGCGAAAATCCATACTGTTCATCAGTAGTGAAACCTAAAGTTGAAAAATTTAAAAAGATATTTAAAGACAAACTAAAACAATAAACTTTTTTTAATCATCAGGTTTTATTTTTATCTTTGCTACATGGAGAATTTATTTATAGAAGGAACAACAACTACCCCTAAAATTGATTTTAATGCCCAAAGTGGAACTCTTATAATTTATGGAAGATCCATTCCTGAACATCCCATTAATTTCTACAAACCTATTGAATCATGGCTTACAGAATATCTCCAAACTAATCCTCAAAAAATTTCGTTGGAAATTCATTTAGATTATCTCAATACCCACTCCACAGAATGTCTTTTTATTTTACTCAAAAAAATAGAAACATTTAAGATTGAAACAAGTAATAATGTTTCTGTTATTTGGCATTATGATGAAGATGATGAGGATTTATTTGATATGGGAGAGAATTTTGCCGAAATGATAAAAATTCCATTCAAATTCAACCCAATCAATCAATAATTTAAAAAATTTTGTTATTACTCAATCACTATTTTTTCTCTATGTCACTGATTACGCAGATTTTTGTTTTTAATCGAGTAATTTAGCGGCTGAGTAGAAACAAAATTTCTGTTTATAATAGAATTTTAATCTAATTCAATAAAATTAGAAAAACACATCTCTTAAAAAAATTATAACATGAAGTACACTCCATTAAAAAACACACTCTACATTGAAAATAGAAAAAAAGTAGCTCAATTGATGAAGCCTAATGCTATTGCTGTTTTTAACTCAAATGACATTATGCCAACCAATGCTGATGGAACTTTACCTTTTCGTCAAAACAATGATTTGCTCTATGTTTCTGGTGTTGACCAAGAAGAATCTATTGTATTGCTTTTCCCAAATGCGATTAATCCAAAACATCGTGAAATTTTGTTTGTAAAAGAAACTAGTGAACTTATTGCCATTTGGGAAGGAGCTAAACTTTCAAAAGAACAAGCCACCAAACAATCTGGCATTGAAACCGTTTATTGGATAAGCCAGTTTGAAGCTATTTTTCATGGCTTAACTACCGAAGCCAACTCTATTTATTTATATCAAAATGAGCATTTAAGAGCTGTAAATACCGTTGAAACTTGTAATGATAGATTTAGAAAAATGTGTCAAACAAAATATCCATTGCATAACTACGAGCGTTTAGCTCCATTAATGAGTAATGTTAGAGCAACCAAACATCCATTAGAAATTGAAGTCATACAACACGCTTGCAACATTACCGAAAAAGGGTTTAGACGCATCTTAAATTTTGTTAAACCAGGTGTGATGGAGTACGAAATAGAAGCAGAATTTATCCATGAATTTATAAAAAACCGTTCGAATGGATTTGCTTACCAGCCTATAATTGCATCAGGGTATAACGCTTGTGTGTTACACTATATTGAAAATAATATGAAATGCAACGCAGGCGATGTTATTTTAATGGACGTTGGAGCTGAATATGCTAATTATGCTTCCGATATGACACGTTGCATTCCCGTTAGCGGAAAATTTACGCCTCGCCAAAAAGAAGTTTACAATGCGGTTTTAAGAGTAATGAAAGCAGCAACCACAATGTTGGTACCTGGCACAAAACACGATGATTATCACACTGAAGTTGGAAACATTATGCAAAGTGAATTAATTGGTTTAGGATTAATAGATAAACATGATGTTGCTAAGCAAGATAAAAATAATCCACTATATAAAAAGTACTTTATGCATGGAACATCTCACCACATGGGATTAGATGTGCATGATGTTGAAAACAGAAACCGACCTTTTGAAGCAGGAATGGTGCTAACCGTTGAACCAGGTATTTATATCCGAGAAGAAAATTTAGGTATTCGTTTAGAAAATGATGTGTTAATTACGAACGACAAACCGTTTGATTTAATGGCAAACATACCGCTTGAAGCTGATGAGATTGAAGAATTAATGAATTAAATATACTGTAACTAATTCAATGCTTCATTCGTCCTACTCTTTTTAGTTATAAAAAGGTAAGAAAACCGATAACTCTATAAATCTATTTTTACTTTATGAAAAAAGCATCACTTTTTTTAAGCCTCTTTTTTTTCACTTCCTTTTTGTTTACGCAAAACTGTGTTTTTTCTGGTAAAATAATAGATGCTACAACAAATGAACCTATAGCCTATGCAAGTATTTACATTGCTTCTATAGCAAAAGGAGTGATGACAAATGATGCTGGAGAATTTAAGTTAGAAATGCCTTGCTCTAATTATCAAGCAAAAGTGCAATATTTAGGATATGAAACAGTTACGCTTTCTATTCCTGCCACAGAAAAGACAAATCAAACCATTTTATTAAAGCAACAAGCCTTTGCTATCAAAGAATTTACCATAAGTGCTAAAGCAGAAGACCCAGCCTACAACATCATGCGAAAAGCAATTGCATTAGCAGAATACTACAAAAAACAAATTAAACAATATGATTGCAATATCTATATGAAAGAATATTTTGTGGTAGATAAAATTCCTGATATTGCTAAATTATTTGCCGAAAAAGAAGATTTAGAAGCCATGAAAGCTGGTAATATTTCTGAAATTCTAATGGAATATCATTATGAATATCCAAACACTACGAAAGAAAAAATAATTTCTTCTCGAAATTCTCAAAAAGACACAACAAAATCAGGTTCAAACTATATTAACTTAAATTTTTATAACTTAGGGGGAAACGAAATTGTCTCTCCACTTGGCAAAAATGCTTTTCAAGTTTATAAATTTGAATTATTAGATTCCTATCAAGACGATAACCATACCATCAAAAAAATTAAAATTATACCTAAAAGAAACGGACAAGATTTAATGTCGGGCATCATTTATATTGTAGATGGCTTGTGGAGTATTCATAGTGTTGATGTTAAGTTTAGGCAAAATTTAGCAACAATATCCTACAAACAATTTTATTCGGAAATTAAAAAAAACACCTGGTTTCCTATTAATCACGAAATTAATGTGGAAGCAAAGCTAATGGGCTTTGAAGGGAATTATAAATACTTAGCCTCAATAAGCAACCTTTCAACAAAAAACGACTCGATAGTTGATTTAAAAATTGACAATTTGGTGGATTTGCCTTTAACAGGAAACGAAGCTGAAATTGATACAAAAATGACAACCAAACAAAAAGAAAATCTTTCTAAAACGCAACAAAAAATTAATGATTTGATGGAAAAAGACAAACTCTCAAAATCGGAAGCAATGCGGTTGGTTCAATTAATAGAAAAAGATAATGAATCCGAAAAGAAGAAAAACAATGAAAAAGAAAATTTAGATAAGAGCCGAGATAGAAATGTTGAATATGCTGATAGTGCTTTTAAAGAATCGAACTCGGCTTGGGATAGTTTAAGAGCTGTGCCACTTTCCGAAAAAGAAAAAGCCATTTATGCTACCAACGATTCGCTAGAACGAATTGAAAACAACGATACCATTATTAATAAAAAACGCTCGGTAATAGGAAATGTACTGCTGTTTAACGGAAAAATAAAAACAAAGAATAAAGATGTAACACTCCGAATTCCAGGAGCATTATCTTGGCTTAGCCTGAACTTTAACACTGTTGATGGTTTTTTGCTAAAAAAAAGACTCTTTACCTTCAACCGAAAATATAGCAATGGCAGCTATTTTGAAATTGCCCCTTCAATTCAATATGCCTTTGCTCGAGAAGATTTAATGGGTAATTTCATGTTTAAAACCCAATACAATGCTAAAAAAAGAGCTGGTTTTTTTATCAATACAGGAAAACAAAATGCCGATTTTAATTCAGAAAAACCTATGAACAACTTTTTTAATAGTGTTTCCACCCTATTTTTTAAAGAAAACTACAAAAAACTTTATCAAAAAAGATTTATTGAAATTGGGCATCAATTTGATGTTGCAAACGGACTAACCCTTTTTACCTCTGCCGAATATGCTAAACGAACAGCTCTAAACAATCATTCTGATTTTAATATTACTGACCCAAAAAAAAATGATTACACCTCTAATATTCCCATTTCTACAACTAATTTATCTCTTTTTGAAGACCACACCTCTACCCTATTTACAGCCAACTTAAGCTATACTCCAAAATATTTCTATCGTTTTTATAAAAACCAAAAAAGAATGTTATATTCCAATTACCCCACATTTACAGCAAGCTACAAACAAGGCGTGAACGGCATTTTTAGTAGTGATACCGATTTTGGTTTATTAGAATTTTCAATTCAGCAATCAAAAAAAATAAACCTAATAGATAAGGTAAGTTATTATGTTGGTGCGGGAACTTTTACCAACACCAACACTCTTAAATTTGCCGATTACAGAGGATTTAACACCATTCCTTTTTACGTGTCTGGAAATACAAACAGAAATTCATTTCGCTTATTAGATTTGTATCAATACAATTCTTCCGATTA
>PHDR01000090.1 GCA_002841035.1 Bacteroidetes bacterium HGW-Bacteroidetes-12
ATTAATAAATTTTTCTAGGGTGTCCCATTGCAGAAAACAGGAATTTCATAAATTGCTTCTTTATTTTAATAAAAGAAGTTGATAAAAAATTGCTATTTTTATCCTTTCAAATTCAGATTAATGAAAATCAGATATTTATATTTCTTTTTCTTGGTTGTGTCGCTAAATACATTAACGGCACAAATTCCTCAACACCAAATAGACAGCATAATAAATAGTTTGCCTACTTTAAATGAGGAAAATAAAATGCTTGCTCTAAATAATTTAGCTTGGGAAATTAGTTATAATGATTTTAATTTAGGACTAGACTATGCCTTTAAATCGATTGAATTGGCAAAAAAAATTAATCATGTAAAAGGATTGTCAAAAGCATACAACACGGTGGGAACCATTTATGCTGACCTCGGAATGTATAATGAAGCACTCAAATACTATAATCTTACCATTGAAATTAATAAGGAAAACAATTTAAAAGATGGATTAGCAAGTGTTTATGCAAATATTGCTAATATTCATGCATATCTTCATAATTATCAAATTGCAAAAGAACACTATTTACTTTCTAATCAAAAATTTAAGGAATTAAATAGAGTAGATTCAAAGGTTAAAACAGATTTATCTTTATCAACAATATACGGTGAATTAAATCAAAACGATAGTGCCGATTATTATCTTGACGAAGCGTTCAAGTCGGCTGAAAAAATGGATAAAAATCCACGCATAATGGCAAATGTATTTGTTGGAAAAGCTCAAAATGAGTTAGCAAAAAATAATTACGCACAAACATTGCTATATTTAAGAGGTGCTGAAGAAAAATTCACTCAAATAAATAGTTCCTATGATTTGTTTCAAGTATATACTATCTATGGTCAGTTTTATTATCAACAAAAGAAATATACAAATGCAATTAAATACTATACCCAAGCTTTAGATAAATATTCTAAAAATAGCACCGTTTTTCTAAAAAGCGATGCTTATAAAGGATTGTCAGATAGCTATTTAGAGGTTGGTGATTTTGCTCAAGCACATTTTTATCAAACTAAACATATTTTAATTACAGACTCTTTGAATAAGGAGAATTCTAAAAATAGACTTCTCATTATGGAAAATACGTTTAAAAACGAAAGGAGTCAGTTGGAACTTGAGAATCTAAAAAATATAAACAGACTTCAAGAAGCTGAAATTGAAAAGCAAAATACCCAAAAAATTGCAATGGCAATAGGTCTTTTCTTAGCGTTGATGGTTGTTTTTTTTGTATTAAAAAGTTATAGAGAAAAAAGAAAAGCGAATGAATTAATATTAACTCAAAAGAAAATAGTAGAAGAAAAGCATAAAGAAATAACTGACTCTATTAATTATGCTGAGCGGATACAACATAGCTTTTTGGCAACAACCGAAATGTTAGACGAACACCTGAAAGATTATTTTGTTTTTTTCCGTCCCAAAGATGTTGTAAGTGGCGATTTTTACTGGGCAGGGGAATTAAACAACGGGGATTTTGCATTTTCTTGTGCCGATAGCACTGGACATGGTGTTCCTGGTGCTATTATGAGTATTTTAAACATTTCGAGTTTAGAAAAATCTATTGAAAAAGAAACCGAACCTGATAAAATTTTAAATAAAACTAGAGAAATAATTATTGAACGCTTAAAAAAAGACGGCAGCCTTGATGGAGGTAAAGACGGAATGGATTGCAGTTTGTTGGTGTTGAATAAAGAACGCACTCAACTTTCGTTTGCAGCAGCTAACAACCCTGTTTTTATACTTCGTCCAATCATCATTGCGAGAGACCCTTCTACTTCCGTCATTTCGAGAGAGAAACGAATGAAGCAATCTTCTTCTGATGAGCAGATTGCATCACTTCCTACGGTCGTTCGCAATGACGGTAATTTTGAACTTTTAGAATTTAAACCAGACAAAATACCTGTAGGCAAACATGATAATGATACAGAATCATTTAGGTTACAAACAGTAAACCTACAAAAAGGCGATGTAATCTACACCCTTACCGATGGCTTCCCCGACCAATTTGGTGGCGATAAAGGCAAAAAGTACATGGTTAAAAATTTAAAAGAACTTTTACTAAGCATAGCCCATTTACCTATGCTTGAGCAAGAAAAAAAACTTGCACTAGAATTTGAAAAATGGAAAGGAAGATTAGAACAAGTGGATGATGTTTGCATCATAGGCGTTAGAATATGATGCAAAGTTTATCCTGCACCTTTCGACAAACTCAATATAAACTAAAGACGAATGGGTTTGATTGGTGTAAGGAGATGATTTGATATGATTTTTTAGCTTCAATTTGTTGTTTACTAATTAGTTGTGAATCAATCAAGATGTAATATTAAAAATGAAATTATTTTTTTTACTATTCGTTGCTTTAATAATTAATATTTATATATATTTGCATCCGCTTTTAAAAAGCATTTTGGGCGATTAGCTCAGTTGGTTCAGAGCATCTCGTTTACACCGAGAGGGTCGGGGGTTCGAATCCCTCATCGCCCACAAAAACTAAAAATCCTTGAAGCCTTTATCTTCAAGGATTTTTGCTTTTTATTACTTTTTTATTTAGTTGTGGAGTAAGGTCACGGAGTAAGGAATTTGAACCATAGGTTTACTCTAAAGAATTTAAAGAAGACAATCCATCTTACATATTTCATTACGGTTTCTTTCATTTTTTAAGCCATATAAAAATTAAAATATTAGGTATATAGAAGCTATATTTGTTTCTTCTTTAAATAAATATTGAATAACCAATTTCAAAATATCATTTATCAAATTAAACAAGGTAACGAACAGCCTTTGATTGATTTATATCGACTCCATCGAAATGAGTTTATCGTATGGTCTTGTAAAGAATTTAGAGCAAATGAAGAGCAAGCAAAAGATGCTTTTCAGGAAGCAATTCTTGATTTTCACCAAAATATTGTTTCTGGACAATTAACTGAATTAATTAGCTCAGAAAAAACGTACCTCTTCCAAATAGGTAAGCATAAAATCCTCAACTTAATAAAAAAAGAAGGCAGAATTACTTACAATGATAATCTTCAATTGATAAAAGGCAAAGAATTTGAAGACTATATGGAAGATGAAAACAAAGCCTATACTCAGGAACAAATAAGTTCTGCTATCAACAAATTACCTGAAGATTGCCAAAAAATTTTAAAGCTACATTACTTTAACGAATATGATATGGACAGTATAGCCCGTGAAATGGATTATAAAAATGCAGATACAGCTAAAGCTAAGAAATCAGTTTGTATGAAAAAATTGATTGTAGAATTAAACAAACTTTCAAAAATTTTGTTGTTTTAATGGAGCAATCATTTGAACATATTGAGCTTTTTGAAGCCTACCTATCTAATTCATTAGAAGATAATAATATTCTTGCCTTTGAAGCACGTTTAAGTTACGACCAGGAGTTTAGTGATGAATTTAGTCGTTTTAAAAAATTAGAAGAAGGAATTAGACAACACTACCGAAAAGAATTAAAAAGCAAGTTCAATGAAATAGACAAAGAACTGGAAAATGAAATTGTATCCACTCCAAAAAGCAATATTAGAAAATTGTATTGGGTAACTTCTGCAGTTGCAGCTTCATTAATAATTGGAATATTCTTATTCAACTTTTACAAATCTGAAAGCAAGTATACTGAATTAGCACAGCAATATTGGCCAGTTGAAGAAGGTTTACCTGTAAAAATGAGTGCCAAAGGCATTTATGACGATGCCATGAATGCCTATAAGCAAGAGCAATGGCAAGAAGCAGAAAATCTTTTACTAGCTATTAATTCCGATACGGCATCTTATTTTTTAGGAGTAATTAATTACCAGCAAAAAGAATTTGACAAATCTGTACAATGCTTTAAAACGATTTCTGAGACCTCCGTTTGGTATGAGCAAAGCCAATACCGATTGGCATTAGCTTATTTGAGTCTAAATAAAGTTGATACCGCAAAAAAAATATTAAAATCCTTATCCGAAACATCTCCTTTCAAAAAAGATGCAGAACTTTTACTGCTAGAGTTATACAGTGGATAGAATTAAGTTCCTCCCAGTTTGGGAACTTGACAAAGTATTAATGCAATGGTAATGCTATAAATATGCCGTTGATAAAATCTAGTTATCTCACTTAAACTTCAAAAAAATTAATCACTTTAACTTGTAAAGCATCTGCAATTTTTTTTAAAGTTAACGAGGAAGGATTTTGACGGCCATTTTCGATGGCTGATAAGTTAGATTTTTCCATATCAATTATTGAACCCAAATCTAATTGGCTATATCCTTTTGCCTTCCTAAGTGTAGCAATACGTTTGCCTAATTGTATTAAAAAGTCTTGGTCATTCATTTCGACCAATGTCTTCATTAAATCAATTGTTATGGTTATGATATATCATAACTGTTTTATATATTTGTTTTTTGAGAAGACAAAATAAATATTTCATACCCACTTACCTTTTGGTTTTTGAGTGGATTAAGGGGAAAGTAAATTAAAAATATGAAAACAAATATTTTAATTGGATTATTAGCCGTTTCACTTTTTTCTTCTTGTGGTTCTGATGAGTTGAAAGACAAATCTATTACTACTGAAGTTAAACTAAATGATACTACATCTTTTAATACCGAGAGTATTGCTAAAGTTGAAAAAATTGAACCTAAAACGGTAGCAACAAGTGGTGAAGTAATCGCAACTTTTGAATATGTTGAACTTGGCGATTATTACCATTTAATATTTAAAGATGACAAAGGTGAAGAATGGGATTTTGGTTATGGACAGAATAATTATGTTAGTTATGATTTTGGAGATGACCAATCAAATCCAGATTTAGTAGGTAAAAAATTTAAAATTGTTTGGGAAAATAAAAAGGTTAATTCTTATGACCTTAAAGGCAAAGACTATACAATGGATGCTTTATGTATTGTAGAAATTGGATTGATAAAATAAATATTTCACACTCACTTACCTTTTAATTTTTGGGTGGATTAAGGGTAAATAATAACTAAAATTAATAATATGAAAATCTAAGTCTTGACGAAATTCTAAAAAAGATGCCTACTGTTGAACAGGAAATTAATAGACTTGTTAAAACAGAAGAAATAAGAGAATTAGTAAGAAAAATATTAGAGATATTGATAGAAGAAGATTTATTAATCATTAAAAACAAATAAATTATGGCAAAATCAGGAACATGCCCTTCTTGTGGCAAAAATGGGACACTATCTACTTGTAAAAATTGCAATACAACTAAATGTTTTAGTTGCTGGCAAAAATCTGGAGGGGTTCATCAACCTTGTCCAAGTTGTGGTGTAAAAGGAAAAATTAATTAGTAGGAAATCTTAAATAATTAAATTATGGCAACTTACACAGTAAAGTACAAGGTAGGGAACAGCTCTACAGGAAGAAAACTTCAATTGCAAAGTGGTAGCGAAAGCGAAGCTATTGCAAAGTTGAAACAACAAAATAGTGTCCCAAAAGATGCGAATGTTATTATTTTATCAATTACAAAAGCATAGTATTAACAATTACAAGGCAGTAGCAATAAACTACTGCCTTGTATTTTAAATAGTATTATAATGAATTTAATTGCAGGTAAATCAGTAGCAATTATTTATTTTCTACTAGCTGACAGGTTAGGAGTTAAACTAAATAAATATCATACATCTTCAATAATGTCAATTCTTAGAGGTCTTGATTTTCGATTAATTGAGGAAATATCTTCTGGTGGAGATTTTTCAGAAGTAATAAAAAAGTGGTCAGTTGAAATTAAAGAAGTTTTAAATAAGGACAATGAAAATATAGAATTAGATGATGTTTTCACATTGTTGCGTAATTGCAATTTATCAAATGATATTTTGGAAGATATAACATTATCTATGTTTCAGCTATATGAAGAAAAAGAAGGTGACAAGGATGAAATTAACAATGAACAGGCAAAAATCTTTGATTCTTTAGGTGTAGAAAGTGATGTTGTAAGCTTTATTAGTCTTGAAAAAGCTTTTCGGATTCCAAAAGAAATTATTCCTGAAATTAACGATAACCCAAAAGAACTAATACCAGCTATTTATTTTTGTGTTCATGACATTCGTATGTCAGTTGTTATTCACCAAGCATCAAAGGGTATTAAAAGCATTGATGAATATAATCTATTAAGTGATGTTGATTTAATTCATATAATAAGGGAAGATGATGTTCAAGAAATATTCCCAGACTTATTTTCTAAAGAAGATGTATTTCGTAGTTCTTATAGTAAAGCTGGAATAATTTTATTAGATTTATTAGAGAAGCTAAGGCCATTGATTTCTGATTCTCAAAGTCAAAAGTTGTTTGATTCATTAGTCAGAATATTTTATGGTAACAGACCTCCTAAAGAGGTTACAATCTTTGATTATTTTTTACTTAAAAAAATTGCCAAACCTTTAAATTTATTAGCGTATTTGGAAAGTGTTAAAATGAATTTAAGTTCACTTTCCAAAGGTTATATCATTGTTCCTAAATTAAGTTATGACGGGTTTTACCTTCACACTAAAGCAACAATTAAAAGTTCACTAAATGAATTAATTCTAAAGCTTGCTGAAAGCAAAATTGATTTATCATTTATTAACCCCGAAAAGATGTCTGTGGAAAGTCTTTTCATTCCAACAGTGTTTGTTGATTGTAATATTAATATTGAATGGATATGTGCTGTAGAGTCACATAGGACTGAAGGGAAAGCAACAAAAATAGGGAGTGTTGAAATTCCAAGTGAGGACATCCATTTTGCAGTTGTAGAAGAGAACACGAATGTTCAATTACAAAAATCTTATTCATTATCAAATGATTATAAGGATGACGACATTATTCAAATTGACAGAAGTAAAATAATTGAGAATTCTAAAACGGGTATTCAGGATGGCTTCATAGAATTAGATTACAAAAATAATGCTGATACAAAGATAAAGGAAATAGGTAAAAACACTAATTATTTTAGAGAAGATATAATCAATGATTTAGCATTAAAATATCCTGGAAAAAAATATAGACCTGACTCATTACATTTATATTGGAAGGGTTTTGACACAAAGAAATCTTTCTTTGCGATGGTTTTTGTCCCATTGTTAAAGTTCAATTTTGAAGGAAAACATATTAATTTCCTACCACTAAATAATGATAATAACACTCATTTTGAAGTTAATGAATTTCAAACATTTACAAATAAAAAGGTTGAATCTGCTAAATCAATCCGAAATATAGTTTTTGCCATAATTGGAATTTGGATGGTTTTTGGTCTGTATCGTGCATTCATTAGTGATGAATCATTTAGTGATTGGTTTTTTACTTGGTGGTGGTGGGTTAAAGTGATTTTTTTTACCACTTTATTTATATTAACTCTTGTAGGATATTATAATTATATTGAAGATGAAAAAGACGATTTGGAAAAATCATCTTTAGAAAGTCTGTTATCCTTAAAACACGAATTAATTGATACAACTCTGCTTAATAAACGAATAAGTAAACTAAAAAGAAAGAAAAAGCAATTTTCTATTTTCAACTATTTAGATAAAATAAAAAGATTAAACAAATACCATTCAAATAATGATTCAATCAATAAAATCGCTAATGAGGATACTAAATTTTTAACGAAAGAGCAAAAAACAGTAACTCTAAATGAAAATACTCCTAAAAAGAGTAAAAAAGGGTTAATAATTATACTCATTGTTTGCAGTCTGTTGTCATCTGCAGTCATTTACTGGTCTTTCATTAGAGTTCCTAAACTCAGTGAACACCCAATAATAAATAATTCCGCAACACCTAATAATGAAGAAACAATTGAAAGTAAAGAAAATCTAGAAGCTATGTATGCAGCTGCTGAGGATGCTGATATGATTGAAGAAGAAGATTTAATTATCTCTGAAGAAAAGAATGATACTTTAAGTGAAGAAACAGCTATAACAACAGAAACATGGGTCGTTGTACTTGGAAGTTTTAAAACTGAAAATGAAGCATCGGGTTTGATTGAAAAATGTAAAGAATCAGATATTAGTATAGAATTACTCAATACTAACAATTTTGAAAAACTCACAAAAAATTTTTATTTCGTTGCTGGAGGAAAAAATTTAGATAAAGAGAGTGCTAAAATTATTGAAAATGAAATTAAATCAAAGGGGTTTGATGCCTACGCAAAAGATGGAGGGATTAGTAATTACAACTAAGGATATTTTAATTAAAAACTAACTGACTATATGATAAATGTTAGCGTCTCTTGTACTAAATGTGGAGGAACTGTCGTTTTCTCTTTAAAACAAAACCAATCAGGAGGAAAATGCGGTATTTGTTATCAATGTAAAAAGCAAGTATGTATTACTTACAACACAACTAATAATGAAGTGCGTATTTTGTCAGTTCGATAATCATTTTGCAATAGTATTTCTCATAATATTATTGTGTTTATTTTCTTGTAGAGAACAAACCTCAAAAAATGATAACGAATTACCTGAAACGAATCATATTTCTGACACAAAAACTCCAATAGTTAATTTCTCCAACCCATCAATTTTTATGGGTTCATCATTTGGTTCATTTTTCCAAATGCTGCATAAGACTGGAAAATACAACGAGATGTTGCGATATACCAGTAAAAAAACAAAAGAAAAATATAGCAACGAGCAACTTTTAGCTTTTTACACCAACATCCAATTTTCTTATCCATTAAAATTAAAGGCAAAAAAAGAAGAAAACAATATCATTATATTGTTGTATCAAACCACTATCAATGCAACACAAAAAACGATACAAATTCCTATAATTATTGAAAACGATACCTGTAGAATTTGGTTTGATAAATTGAATGCAGAAAAACCTTTTGTTGGTATTTAAAAATCAGTGTTTTATGGATTATTTTAAATCGTATAAGGGAGATGGTGTAATATTGTTCGACATCAATTTACTTGA
>PHDR01000091.1 GCA_002841035.1 Bacteroidetes bacterium HGW-Bacteroidetes-12
GCTCACGAAATAGACTTTACTACAGCATCTACATCTACAACACCTCAAACCAGTTTTACCCAACGAATAGATAATATTGGTAGAGAATGGAAAAAATTTAGCTCAAGCACTGGCTGGGTAGTATATGATAGTATTGCTTATTTTCTATACGATAACGACAGCTCATTTTACAGAATCGTGTTTACTGGTTTTGGTGGTTTAGCTAATGGTAAGACTTACTTCACAAAAGAGCTTATTAACACAACTAGTATTGGAGAAAAAACTAATGATAGTAAAATTGCTCTTTATCCAAATCCTGCTAAAAACAATTTAACATTGCTACTTAACCACAATAAAGCAGAATTATTAAACATAGCAATTTATAATCTTTCAGGAAAACTTATACTTGAACAACAAGTAAGAAGTGAACAAGGAACACAGCAATACAATTTTAATGTTGCTGATTTAGATGTTGGTTTCTATGTTATTTCCATTAAATCTAAAGGATTTTACGTTACTCAAAAATTTGTTAAACAATAAATTATGAACAACAGGAGTAAAATAGTACTTTTAATGATGTTTGTTTTTATACAAACCCAAGTATTTTTTGCTCAATCCAAAATTAAAATTGTTGATGAAAGCACCAATGAAGCTATTTTTTTAGCACACGTCAAGTTCTCCAACCTTAAAACAAATGAGTTTAAATGGACAATTTCTGATGAACAAGGCGTTGCTCTAAATCCGTACAATGACTCCACACAAGTTGACATTTCGTTTACAGGATATGAAAAGAAAACAATGCTTATAAAAGGCAACGAAACACTAACCGTTAAATTAAAATCGACAAGTTTTGGATTAAAAGAATTAGTTGTTACAGCCAACTTTGTTCCCATACAACTCAATGAATCTGTTTACAAAATTGAAACTATTCGCGAAGAAAAAATAATTTCAAAAGGAGCTTCCAATCTTAGAGAAATATTAAATACAGAACTTAATTTCAGAACCAACAACGGACATGTTAACGAAACAGCCATAAACCTAAACGGATTATCAGGCAATCATGTTAAATTTATGATTGATGGAGTTCCTGTAGAAGGCAGATTAAGTGGAAACATTGATGTTTCGCAAATTAACATGAATGATGTTGAGAAAATTGAAATTATAGATGGACCAACTTCAGTAGCTTACGGAACAAATGCTCTAGGAGGCACTATTAATATTATTACAAAAAAAACTCAATCAAAGAAATTGAATATTCAGGCAAAAAGTTATTACGAAAGCATTGGTCAATATAATTTTAACACAAGCATCGGTTTCAAACATAAAAAAAATACATACAAGATTTCGGGCGGAAGAAATTTTTTCGATGGTTTTGCTAACCCCGACACCAGTCGTTTTAAAACATGGAAACCCAGAGAGCAATATATTGGTTCGTTTACACTAAACAGAACCATTAAACATTTAAAATTCTCTTATATTTTAGATGCTTTTACTGAAACCATGACAGATAGAGGATTACCTCGATTTCCTTACAACATTTCAGCTTTCGATACTTACAACAAAACACAACGAATAAACAATAAAATATTGTTAAATGGCAGAATATCTCCTACAAATTACATTGACATAACGCTGGCTCACTCCTATTTTAAACGAACAAGAAATATTTATTTTAAAGATTTAACTACCTTAGAACAATTCGTAACAGAAAGTGATAGCGACCAAGATACTACTGTTTTTAATTCTTACTTGGCAAGAACTGTATTTATCAAAAAAAAGGATAGTTTAAGGTGGAACTACAGCATCGGAACTGAATTGAAATACGATAAAATAGAAGCCTTGAGGGTAGAAAATAAAATACAAAATATTGGAGATTATGCTCTTTTTGCAAGTTTAGATTATAAACTAATGAAATTAACAATAAGACCATCAGTTAGATACAGTTATAACACAAGCTATTCATCTCCCATAGTTCCTTCTGTTAATTTATTATATGCTGCAAACGAAAACCTTCAATTTAGAACTTCTTTTGCAAAAGGTTTTAGAGCTCCCGATTTAAAAGAATTATATTTAGAATTTCATTTTAATTCTAGTATTAATTTATGGGGAAACCCCAATTTGAAAGCCGAAAATTCAGATCATATTAATGTTTCGATGGATTGGAATAAAAAAATTAAACACTATTCCTTTAAAATCTCTCCAAAACTTTATTATTCTAAAATAAATAACCTCATCAGTTTGGTTAAAATTTCTGATGTTGATTGGAAATACAACAATGTTGATTTCTTAACTACTTATGGAGGAGCCTTAAACATCCAAAATCAATACAAGAATATCAACCTTGCAGCAGGTATAAATTATTTTGGAAATTATAACTCCATGTTTGACAACACCAACCTCACCAATTCTTATTTTTACACTACAGACTTAAACACCTCATTAAGCTATAAAATAGACAGTTTAGCCATGAGTATAAATTTAACTTATAAATATACTGGTAAAATAAAAAATCTTTATTTACTTGATAATAATGAAGTTGCAACAAGCTTTGTAGGGAACTTTAGTACTTTTGATGCTAGTATAGTAAAGTACTTTTATAATCGTAAAATTAACGCAGTTTTGGGTGTGAAAAACATTTTTAATGTTACTCAAGTTGATATGGTTGGCGATGTGTATGGCGTTTCCAATCAAAGCAATGCAACATCACTAAATGTGCTGTGGGGAAGAAGTTTTTTTGTTGCACTTAACTTTAATTTTTAAATGAAAAGACATTTTTTATATTATCTGATATTTATTTTAACACTTAGCTCGTGTTTAAAAGAAGAAACTCCTATTCCAATGCCTCTACCAGGTAATGTTGAAACTGTACAAATTAAAATCGGATTTCCATACCTCAATCAAGTATATTATGATTGTGAAACCAATAAAGTGATAAGCACAAACACCAAATACGATTGGGATATGGCTTTTGAATGTAGCGAAAACGGTTATCATGTATTAGTAAATAATGCACTAGGAATGTTGGTTGCTAATCAAGGAACTGTCGATTTTACAAGCGTAAATTCAACATCTGGAGCTTTTTGGCTATGGGACGCTCCTTCTGGAAATTTAGATTCGACTGCTATTGGTAATTGGAAAAACACCAATAATGTGTATATTATTGATAGGCAATATGACGACAATGGAAATCACCAAGGATATAAAAAAATACAATTTATTTCAGTAAACAATCTCGAATTTACTTTTAAATATGCCAATTTAGATGGCACCAACGAAATAACCTATTCCATTCAAAAAAATAGTAGCAGAAACTTTATTCATTTTAGTTTTAAAAACAACGGTGAAACAAAATTGCTAGAGCCTGAAAAAAATTCGTGGGATTTATTGTTTACCAACCACCACCACAAATTTGACAATTTACCCCTGCCCTTTGTTTTAACCCAAGTTTTAACTAATAAACACAATGGAGTTGTGGTTGCTGAAGATAACAACACTAATTTTTTTAATATTACGCTAAAAGACACAATCAACTATACCTTCTCAAATTATTGGAATGAAATTGGGCACGATTGGAAGATAAGAAATAGCCAGGATAATTCATTTACAATTGATGCAAACAAGAGCTACATCATAAAAACAACCCAAGGTTTGTTCTATAAAATCAGGTTTATTGATTTTTATAACAACATCGGAGAAAAAGGCTATCCTACTTTTGAAATTCAGCGGCTCTAAAACATGAATATGAATAAGTTAAGCTATGTGTTTTTATTTTTTTTAGCTTCAATTTCTTGTGATTCAGAAAATAAAAAAATAGAACAATCTATCTATGGAATAGGCTCTTTTAAAAAATTAGAACTCAACCCTATTAATGATTCCATTATGAGAATTGGAATGGAAACTTTCAAACTAAAATGTGCTTCCTGTCATACTATGGAATATAAGAATTTAGGTCCAGATTTAAGTGATATTCTTTCAAGAAGACAGCCAGAATGGGTGATGAACTACCTACTAAATCATCAAGAAATGCTAAAAAAAGACAGTATTACTATAAAAACAAATCTAAAGTTTGAAAAAAATTGCACCATTAAATTAAACAACGAAGACGAAGCTCTTGCCTTATTAGAGTATTTTAGAATTTACCAAATTTGGCTACACGAGTTTAATGCTAAATAAAGCCTCAACCTTCTATCTTGTTTTTGTATAAAATCTCATTTAATTTAAAATCATGCGATTCGATAGGAACTTTAGCCACTCGTTGAAAAGGGTAAAAGATTCCAATTTTATAAGCATCAGGGTGGTTTACCAAAAAATTATCATAATAACCTCCCCCATAACCCAACCGATAATTTTCATCATCAAAAGCCAAACCTGGAACAATAATTAAATCAAATGAAGCTTTATATTCAGTTGGATTTGATGGATGTGTAGTTCCAAAAACTCCTTTTTCAATAGTTTCTAAAGAGCTTAAAATTCTATTTTCTAATTTTCGTTTGGGCAGTGTTTTTGGAGCAACAATGGTTATGTTTTTTTCTAACAAATTTGTTAAAAGAGGCGTAATATCAATTTCTTTTCCCATAGGCAAATAAGCATGAATTACATTGCATTTTTTTTTCAAGATAAGATGTTCTAATTCCTCACAAATCCATAAATCATAGGCTTTTTTATCCTTAACATCTATTTTGGCTCGTTGAATGAGCATCTCTTTACGAAGCGTTTTCTTTTGGTTTTCAATAGTTATCATTTTTTTATTAATTTAGGATGAAACAAAAGTATTTTTTTATCTTCCCAACGCTTCTTTTCCTTTTTCTGTTAAGTTTTCGAGCGACCACGCTGGTTCCCAAACCAACTGAATTTCTACTTTACATTCAGGATAATTTGCTTCAACTAATTTAGTAATATCCTCTGTAATCATATCTCCCATTGGGCAGCCGGGAGAAGTTAATGTTAAATCAATATCTATTACATTTTCGGGCGTATTTAACCAAACGCCATAAACCAGCCCTAAATCAACGATGTTTACCATTAATTCAGGATCTATCACTCCTTTGAGTAAATTGAAAATTTTTTCTTCTTCAGGATTCATTGTTGGGTTGTTTATTGTTGACATGATTATTCTATGTTTTTTGGTTGATGAAAAATTATTTTTAACATATTGATGTTGTAGAGCATTACCGATAAAAACAAGATAACTCCACTAAGTTGAATTAAAAACGTATAAGTACTGATTATTCCTATTAAAAAAACAACAATTCCTAAGGCAAAAAGCCACAACTGTGCAACAGCTATTTTTTCGTTGTAAAGGTCTTTGGGTAAAGGTAATTTCAATTTACCAATTTTACCTCGATATACTTTAAGCCAAACAATAAAGGGCAATGTTTTGTAGGTTTGTCCCATTATTAAGGATGTTATAAATCCTATCATCAAAATGCTACCGTAAGCCAACATAAATGGCAATGAAAAAGCCGTGAATAGGCTAAAATTTGGCAAGAGCATTAAAATTAGCAAACAAGGAATAAGTAAAAGTAAAAATGAAAAAGCCGACTGTTTCATGCCTATATCGAGTTGCTTTTTAATTCTTTTTTGATAGGCTTCGACTAAAAATGATAAATAGCTAAAAATTCCGATTAAACCAATAAAAACACTTGTTGTTACGCCCCATTTCATTCCTAAAAACAGCGAAATAATTCCAATTATTAATCCAAAATTAATGAGGTAAAATGCCACATTTAGTTTTTTAGTATTCAGGTTGTGAGCCACCATAAACATGGGTATTAATCGGCTGCTCACCCCAATTATTAGCTGAAGAAACCAACCAACAATTCCTGCATGTGCATGGAGTTTTAATAATTCCAGATGTGAAGGTTTTAAAAAAGGATAACTAAAATTGATGGCAAGTGTTAATCCTGCCAAAACGGTAAAAAGTAACCAAATTACTGCTGAAACAATAAATGTGCGTTCTATGCTTTTTTTTGTTGATTTATAAATTGTAGTTAAAATATTGATTGTAAATGAAATAACTGCTACCACAATTAGTCCTCCGGCAGTAAACATAAGTGTTCCGAAGGCTAAATTCCAGAAAGAAAAGGCTAAAAGAAGTGTTCCTAAACCAAGTAACACAAAAGAAAAAACGGCTAATTTTTCACTATGTAATTTAACTTCTACAATAACAGGAATAAGCTGATATAATGCACCAAAAATCACCATAGTTATCCAACCCAACGCTAATAAATGTGTGATGGAAAGTAAAACAGGATTAAAAAAATGTTGTGTAAAAGCTTCTGAATTAAAAGTAATAAGTAGTGTTACAACCAACCAAACTAAACCTCCAAACACAAAATGAGGAATAACAACTTTGGGCGATGGTGCATTTTGACTACCTATCGGATTCATTTTATTGACAAATTAACAGTTTAACATTTTCATCATCTATTTCTGCAATGTAAGTTTTGAAATTACGCTGAGCCAATTCGGGCAACAAATATTGTGGAATTTTTTTATGATGTACATACAGCACATCACCTTGTTTTAGTTCTTCTAATTTATTTAAAATGGTAACCATAGGTAAAGGCATCTCTAAATCTCGCACATCAACTTCGTGAATTTCTTTTTGACATTTTGCTTTTTCACTTTCCAGTTCTTCCAGTGTAACTTTAAAAACTAAATTAGTGGTAGTTATTGGTTTAGCAGCTTCATCAGATTTAAAAAAGTACGTATAAATAACTTCTCCTTCGTTTTTCACCATACTCACATATCCCTTTGAATTAATTATTTTTATCAATGGAGTCGGTTCAAATGTGTTAATAATTTCCAATACATATCCATCTTGAAGCGTTTTTAAAGCTCCCATAATTTCTTTAAAAGGATCATTTCCTTGAGCCAAAGCAGGTCGAACATCCAATGAGGTTACTTTTCCTGATGCAATTACTGTTACAATTTCTTGATTTTCATTCGTATTCATTGCTATATCTTTTTTTGGTGGTTCGGATGTATATTTTTCTATTTCAAAACCAATTTCTTCTAATTTATTAAAAAATACCGCTACTTCACATTTTCCAATTCGGGCAGCATCTGCAATGGTTACTCTTGATGCTAATATTTTACGCAACAGTGGATTTCGCAGTTTTTTAAAATGAGCGTTGATAGAAACTATGGCTTCTATGGTTGCTTCATTTTCTTTAATTAATTCCGAAATTTTTGTGTTTTTATTAATTTTCATTTTTTCCAAAATTCTGGTGTAAATTTCTGACAACTAATTTTTACTTCCGACAAAGCAATTCCTATTTCAGCCATTTTATCAGTAGGTATTGTTTTTTCTAAGTAGGGAAAAAGTATTCTTTCTTCGAACCGAACATGGTTATTTAATACCTGAGCCAATTCCACAGCCACCTCAACAACTTCATCGGTTGCATTTTTTATCTGGCTCACCAATGCTCTAATTTGTTGATGTTCGGCTATAAACTGTTTTTTAATTTCGTTGTTTTCCATTTCGGGCAATAACCATTTTTCTTCATTATCAAAATGAGTAGCCGTATTGGTTGACCAAAAATCATCGACAAAAAGTTGAAGCGTTTTTACATTGGTTAAATGCCCTTTTTTTAAACGAGTGCAAAACACCAACGCATGGTGATGCTCTTGAGATAGCACCACCAATTCTTGCTTTCTTTTTATGGGTGTTTTTTTTGTCAATGGTTATTTTTTAATCATTTTTAATCATGGTTAATACCATTTTAAATTTTCCTATCGCTTTTAAAGCGTGGGCAATATTTGCTGGCATAATAATAGACTCACCTGCTTCAAGAATGTTAGCTTTTCCATCAATAATAATGTTAGCTTTTCCATCAATAATGGTTACCAAAGCATCAAAAGGTGTTTTATGTTCGGTTAATTCCTGGTCTTTATCAAAAGCAAACAAGGTGATATTTCCCTTTTGTTGTTTTAAAATTTGCTTACTAACCACAGCTTGATCAGCATAGTTAATGGTTTCATTGAAAGAAAATTTTATTCCTTTAGTAGATTCGTTTGATTTTTCCATATTATTGATTTTTAATTAGCCTAAAAACCTAGACAATTAGATATAATTGTCTAGGTAAAATTAAGCATAGCAATAACTGATAACAATGATTTAAGGCTTTTTAATTACAATCACTAATTCATTAACTCTTTTGCCAATTGAATTGCTTTTGGAAAAAGAATGTTGTTTTCTAAATGCACATGTTGGTGTAAATCTTTTTCAAACTCATCCAATTTACTGTAAAGCACTTGATACGAAGAACAAGCATCTGCTGGTGGAGTATATGAATTACTTAACTGGTTAATTTCTTCCATAAAACCACCCACTAATTCGTGGTCATTTTCCATTACATTAATTGGTCCTGAAATATCTCCAAATGAAGCATTATTTGATGAATTGTTTTCTTTTTTAGCAGCAACAAATCTTTTAATTAATGGAAAAAGTATCATTTCTTCTTTTTCCATGTGGGTTTTAAATTCTGCTGCAATTTTCTCATACAACTGAGCAATTTTTATCACTTCTGGATGTGTGCTTCCATGACGGTTAGCCACTTTGTCGCTGTATTGATAAAGCATACCAACATTGTCTTTCACATATTTATGATGCACATTAATAATGTAATCCACTAGGAAATCTAATTCCCAAGAATTAAAATCATGTTGTGTATTGGTTACTTGATTTTCCACTTCAGAAAGCTCAAAAGCAACCACTTTTTCGTCAATTCCTTTGGCTTCACAAGCTTCTTTCAATGACTTTTTTCCTCCACAACAAAAATCCAAACCAAATTTACTAAATACTGCTGCTTTTCTATAATCTGCAGCAACCAATTCACCAATGGTTGTAGGTTTTTCGCCTGAG
>PHDR01000092.1 GCA_002841035.1 Bacteroidetes bacterium HGW-Bacteroidetes-12
AGAACAATTTACTGTTACTAATGGTAACTTTCAGCTAGGAGAAGCCACCACTGTTCCTGGTAATGGTAGAGATATAATGTTTGGTGCTCTATGGGAAAACACTGATATTTTAACCATGAAACGTGTAAATGTGGCAGCTGATGTAAGTAATATTGAAATGTTAATAGGTGATAATGCTCAAAATTCAAATGATACTGGAATAGATCGATTTGTAATAAAAGGAATTAATGGAACTACCACCAATGAAGATATTATTATGTCGGTGCAAAGCAATGGTGCGGTAAGAATTGGAAGTCAAAAAATACCAACAACTGCTCCTAATTTCACTATAGACAATGAAACATGGAAATTATCCGTAACGGGTGGATATAGCTTTTTTGGTAATTACAACAATGACCCAAATGTGGCAGGAAATCCTCCTGGACATACTTTTGTAAATGGCGTTGGTGGTTTGGCTGTGGGGGTTAACCGATGGGGAGGAACAAGCGGTGTTGACTTATGGAATGTAACAACTTGGAACGCTCCTGCTGCTAACCAAAATACGCACAGAGGCTTTTATTTTAGAAGATACGACCAAACCGGAAATGAGCAATTAATTGCCCGACTAGAGGGCGATGGTAGGTTCTATGCTACTGCTTATGTTGTTGTTAGTGATTTACGTATAAAAAAAGATTTTTTAGAAAGAAAAACATCGGTTTTGAGTAAAATTAACGAGATTAAAATTTATGACTACACTTTAAGAAATCAATACTATACTTCTAATGGAAATATTGCTTTTAATGATGCTGCCAACACCAAAGATTTTGGCGTAATTGCTCAAGAATTATATAAAATTTTTCCTGAATTAGTTCATAAACCTACTGATGAAAACAAAGAATTATGGGGAGTAGATTATTCCAAGCTATCCTTAATAAATCTACAAGCTATTCAACAACAACAACAAATTATTGACCAACAAACTCAAGAAATTGAATTCCTAAAAAAGGAACTAAAAGAACTCAAAAAATTAATTCAATCACAAGAAAAATAAATGCAATTAAATAAACACATATCATTCATTCTACTATTGTTAATGAGTTGTAGCATTTTTGCTCAAAACAATGTTTTAGTTTTAGATGGTGCATATATTGTTTTAGATGGCGGAACCGCAGCAAACAGTATGTATGTGGTAATTGATGAGCCTTCCGATCAAGGAGTTGTCCGATTAAGTGGCGGACATATTCACTCCGAAAATCAATATCATTACATAAAATGGTTTAACACTAATGGTGCAGGTAATTACTTGTTTCCTTTTGGTGTAAGTGCAGCCGATTATATTCCTTTTACTTTTGGGAAAACTTCTGCTGGAACAAACAACATAACTATTTCTTCATGGACAACCGACCAAGCAAATTTTCCCCGACCAGCACTAACCAATGTGGCTGCAGTAACAAGTATGACTGGCACTGCAGATGCTGTTCCGCGAGCAATAGACCGCTTTTGGGATATCCAATCGCCTAATCCTGTGGTTGCTGATTTAACTTTCTCTTACCGAGGAATTGAAAATACTACTATGAGTCCGTTAGGTCAAATTTTTGCACAACATTGGAACGGTGCTGCTTGGGATCCACAAGTTGGACCAGGAACTCCTGGAGTTACAGCAGGAGTTGGAACTTCTGGATTAGTTATGGGTCAAACCACATTTTCGCCTTGGGTACTAACTATTTGCGATACTACTTCAGGGGTTGATACTTTAGCTATTTGTCAGAACGATAGCATTTTTGTTGGCGGAGCTTACCAAAATACGGCTGGAATTTATATTGACACACTTTTTAATGCAAATTTCATGGGTTGCGACAGTATTTTAAGAACAACGGTTATTATTAATCCGCTACCTCAATATAATGATAATTTAGGAATTTGCTTTGGAGATAGTGCTTTATTAGGCGGAAGTTACCAAACTGCACCCGGAGTTTATATAGATACCTTGTTTAATGCTTCTTATTTAGGTTGCGACAGTATTATTTTTACCACATTATCGGTAAAACCTTCTATTGCTACTACAACAAACACTACTAATGATTCTGTTTGTCCTAATGAACAAACTATTATTTACACCTCTCCGAGTTTAGGAAATGGTGGTCCATACACTTACCAATGGAGCAATGGTTCCACCGATTCAAGTACAACAGTTTCTCCAAGTATAACTACCACTTATACTGTTATTATTAATGATGGCTGTTCTACACCTATAACCGATAGTATAACCATTTATGTTCGACCCATCCCTGATGTGAGTTTTACTGCCAATAAATTTGAAGCCTGTGAAGAACCTATTACTACTTTTGAATTTTATAACACCACAGGCAGTACATCTTATTCAGCTTCATGGTATTTTAGCGATGGCACTACTCTTAATGGAGACACTGTTTCACATTCATTTTTAACAGCCGGAACTTATGATGTTATCTTAACGGTAACTACCTCTCCACAAACAGGTTCTTGCAGTAATTCACATACAGAATTAGCATATATTACTATTCATCCTAATCCAATTGCAGATTTCACTATAAATCCAAATCCTGTAACAATGTTTAATACAACAACATTTATAAATGATATTTCATCAACAAATATAGTTGATTGGCATTGGAATATAGGTGGATTAGATTCATCAAACGCTTCAAGCTTCAGTTACAGTTTCCCAAGTGAAGATACTGGCTCATATTTAATAAATTTAATTGTTACAGATAATAATGGTTGTAAGGATACAACTTATAGATATTTAGTTGTAAAAGGAGAATTCGGTTTGTACGTTCCAAACGCATTCACTCCCGACTTTGACAATTTAAACGATGGTTTTACTCCTAACGGCTTTGGAATTTCTGAAGATGATTACTTGTTTATGATATTTGATAGGTGGGGGGAATTAATTTTTCAAACAAAAGAAAAATTTAAGCCTTGGAATGGAACATATAAAAATACTCCTGTAAAAAATGATGTTTATATTTGGAAACTAAATTTCAAAGACATTAATGGGGAAAAGCACAATGCAATTGGAAAACTTACCTTAATACGTTAAAATTAATAACTAAGAATATATTCTCATCCCTAAAAAATTAATAATTATGAAAAAAATTATCTTAGCACTCTGTGTTTTTTCAACCTTTCAAATCCTTAATGCTCAAAACATTGGGATAAATCAAAATGGAGCTATTCCAGATGCTTCTGCATTGTTAGATATTAATGCAGCACCAACCAATGATAAAGGGCTACTAATTCCAAGAATTGCATTAACACAAACATCATCAAACGCACCTATTGGGGTTGGTATAGCTAATTCACTTTTAGTTTATAATACTGCAACGATAAATGATGTTACGCCTGGTTATTATTATTGGGATGGAACAAAATGGGTTAAATTTAGTGCTGATGGTGATGATTGGAAAATTACAGGAAACACTAACACAACTGTTGGGACTAATTTCATTGGAACGATTAACAATACTGGTTTGTCCTTTAGAACAAACAATACAGAGCAAATGCGATTACAATCTGGTGGACAACTAACCATTGGATCAACAACCGCTGGAGGTAAATTAGACGTTCATCAAACGGCCAGTAATGATGTAGCTCGATTTATGAATTATGCTAACATCCCTACTTTACGAATTAGACGAGCTCAAGGAACAATCTTAGCACCAACAGCAACAGGAACAAGCGGAACCGTATTAGCAAGAATTCATGCTGATGGTTATGATGGAGCAGGATATACAACAGCAGCACAAATTGAGATGGTTGTTGATGCCACAGGAGGTACTTCAACAGATATGCCAGGTAGAATTGCTTTTTTTACCACACCTGATGGTTCTGGAACTACAACAGAAAGAATGCGAATTAATAATGCTGGAAATGTTGGAATAGGCACTGCTTTTCCAACATCGTATCCAACAGGATTAACACCAACACTTGTTCATGTGTTTGATGGAGGCACAACAGTTAATGATTTTGCTCAACTTCAATTAGGTGCAAATAAGACTTCCGCAACAAATAAAGTGGGCGAGTTAAATTTTCATAGTTCAGTAAATGCTGCAGACAGAAGAACTGCTAGTATAGAGAGTTTCATTACAGGCGTAACAGGTGTTCCTAATTTATCTGGTGATTTACGATTTTTTACTAACAACGCTACAACTGCCTCATTTTCTGAAAAAATGCGAATTACAGGAAATGGAAATGTTCGTATAGGAGTAACGGGAGCCGCAACTTTAGCTCCAGCTCAGGTTGATGCCGCAAATATTAGATTAGATGTTAGTGGGGGATTTACTAGAATTGGTAATTTTAATAGCGGCAACAATGCTGCTGACCATCCTGGAACAAGTTTTTCTAGCGGTGTTGGTGCTTTAGCTATCGGTATGAATAGAACAACCTCTACCAGTAATGTCGATTTTTGGAATACAACAGCAAATGGTCAAGCAACAGCAAATCTAGCCTTTCATAGAGGTTTTGATTGGAGAAGGTACGACAATAGCGGTAATGAAGAACTTGTAATGGCATTGAGGGGTGATGGAATATTAACCCTCACCTCCAACGATGCCACCACAGAAGGAGCTCAGTTAATTTTAAATAATGCTGGGTTTGTAGGTGTTTCTGAAATAAATTCATGGTCAATTGACAACCACAACTCTCCTACTTCAGCACATAGTTTAAGGTTTTTCTACAATGCTAACACAATACCAGCTATAATTATTCCTGATCATGTAGATGGTGCTGCAACAGTTGGCATTAACTTACCTACTGGAACAAATCCCATCACTACCCTTCATGTTGCAGGAGGTATAGCTGCTAATCAAGGTTATGCAACCAAACCAGGTTCAGCAGGTGCCTTTGGAGGAAATGCTTTTAATTTTAATTGGACAGGGGTAAATTTAGATGCTTGGGTCGATGTAACTAATATGGGTACTATTTTATCCGACAGAAGACTGAAAGAAAACATACAACCCATTAAAACAAATGCTACAGAAAGAATTATGCAGCTTAATCCTGTTACTTTTAAATACAAAGCCATTGAAGGAACTATTTTTACTGGAAGTGATGTTATTTATGAAGGTTTTATTGCCGATGAACTTCAACAAATTATTCCAAGTGCTGTAAGAGGAGAAAAAAACGCACTCACATCAGAAGGAACTATACAACCTCAATCTATTGAGTTATTTCCTATTGTATCTTTATTAACTAAAGCCATTCAAGAACAACAAGTTTTAATTGAACAACAAGCAAAAGAAATTGAATATCTAAAAAGTAAAATAAATTAGTTAGAAATGAAAAAAAAGAAATAATTATCTGATTTTACTTTTTAGATAAAAAAAGCTATTCTAGTGTTATTTTGTATTTTTGTCTATGGTTTTAAAAATTAATCAAATGAAATTTATAACAGGTTTATTATTAATACTTTCCTCCTACTCATTAACTAGCCAAAACGTAGAATTTGATAAAAAGAATTTTCCCTCAAACAAAGATGGGTTTAAAACTGCTCTCAATGAGTTGAATACAGGAAATTTCCATTACATGAACCATGTTTACTCCCAAGCACTTTCTTCTTTTGAAAAAGCACAAAATTTTAATCCTAAAAATGCTGAATTGAATGCAAAAATAGCCGATTGCTATTTCCGCACAGGCGAAACAGAAAAAGCAAAAACGCAATTAGAAGAAGCTTTTAAGCTAGATGCTTCTATTGATGGATATTTCACTTACCTCAAAGCACAAATGGCTCAAGCAGAAAATAAATTTGATGAAGCAATAAAACTATACAGAGCTTCAAAAACTAAAGGCTCTTCCATCCGACCAGAAGCAATGACAAGTGTTGACAAAAAAATAAAAGAATGTGGTGTTGGAAAAAAACTAATAGAAACACCCATAAATGTAGAAATTGTAAATGTTGGAAATGCAATCAACACCCCAAATCAAGAATACGTACCTGTTATTACAGCTGATGAATCTGAAATCTTTTTTACTTCAAGGCGAAGTGATACTGAAGGTGGAGGAAGAGATGCTCAAATTGATGATTATTTTGAAGATATTTATTACAGCTCAAAAAACGAAAAAGGAGAATGGCACCCTGCCGTAAATTTAGGAAAGCCTGTAAACGATATTTCACATGATGCAACGGTTGGTTTATCTATTGATGGACAAAAATTATTTATTTATAGAGATAATAAAAAAGGCATAGGCAACATTTATGTAACCGAAAAAAAAGGAAATGAATGGACAACACCAGTAGAATTGCCAGAACCAATTACCTCTAAAAGTCAGGAAACATCAGCAAGTTATGATTACACAGGTAAAACCATCTATTTTGTAAGTGCTAGGCCAGAAGGAAAAGGTGGGAAAGACATTTATAAATCTACTCAAAATAAAGATGGAAAATGGGGCGATGCCGAAAATTTAGGAGCAATAATTAACACCGAATTTGATGAAGATGCCGTTTTTCTTCATCCTGATGGTAAAACATTGTATTTTAGTTCAAATGGAAACAATTCCATGGGTGGTTTTGATATTTTTAAAAGTACCTTAGAAAAAGGTAAATGGAGTAAACCAATTAATTTAGGTTACCCCATAAATTCATCAGGCGATGATGTTGCTTTTGTGCTTTCGGCAAATGGCGAACACGGATATTATACTTCAGAGAAAACAGGCGGAGAAGGAAAAAAAGACATTTATAAAATTATATTTTTAGATGAAATTAAAAACAACAGTCGCCCAAAATTAACACTATTGAAAGGGGTTGTTTTTGATAATAAAACAAAAAAACCATTAAGTGCATTGATTGAAATTTTCGATAATGATAAAAATGAGTTAGTATCTTCTTACGAATCAAACAGTGCAACAGGAAAGTATATGGTTTCATTGCCTGCTGGACATGATTACGGTATTAGTGTAAAAAAAGAAGGCTATTTATTTTATTCAGAAAATATCAATATACCTGATACAGCTGCATTTCAAGAAATCGAGAAAAACATTGGTTTAGATAAAATTGAAGCTGGTAAAAAAGTGATTTTGGCAAATATTTTTTATGATTACAACAAATCCTCATTACGCCAATCTTCTTTTAATGAGTTAGATAAAGTTGTTGAATTACTCAATCAAAACAAAAACACTCGTGTAGAATTGGGTGCCCATAGTGATTCAAGGGGGAGCGATGCTTATAATTTAAAACTTTCGCAAGATAGGGCTCAATCTTGTGTGGATTATTTAACCTCTAAAGGAATTGACAAATCGAGGTTAACAGCTAAAGGATATGGCGAATCGATGCCCATTATTTCTGATGCTGACATTAATAAAATGACTACTGAGAAAGAAAAAGAGGATGCATACCAACAAAATCGAAGAACAGAATTTAAAATTTTGGAGAATTAGACCGTTGGTAGTCTTAATATCGTTTTCACTCTTTTTTCAGAAGAAGATGTGTCGTTTTCGATAAAAAAAAAGGCTTTATTATTATATAAAATTTCTAAACGTTGCTTGGTGTTTATCAATCCAAATCCTGTTTTACTTGTTGATGTTTCGTTATAAACGCCACTGTTGTAGATAGTAATTTCAAGTTCGTTTAAGGGTGTTCTCACAGCAATTAACTCTATTACCCCTCCTCTTGACTGCTTAGATGTACCGTGTTTTATCGCATTTTCTACTAATGTTTGGAGCATTAATGGAGGTATTTGAAAAGAAGTTGCTTTATCATCAATCGTTTTCTTTATTGTAAGTTTTTCTTCGAATCTAGTTTTTTCTAAACTCAAGTAATCTTCCACTAATTTAAGCTCTTCCGAAAAGGAAATAAGTGTTTTTTTTCCCATCAACAAAGAGTTTCTAAGCACGTTAGACAATTGATTGATGGCTGCTTTTGCCAGTTTTGGGTCTTCATCAATTAATGCCCTGATGCTGTTCATTGCATTAAAAATGAAATGCGGGTTCATTTGAGAAATTAATCGATTTAACTCTATTTCATTCTTTTTAGCTTCCCATTTCAGGTTTTTGATTTCCTCGTTTTTGTAATTGGTTACATAGTGAACCAAAAAATAAAACAACGACCAAAGTAAATAAATGATAAACCAGCTCGAAATTCCTAAAAAGAAATCACTGAATGAAAAAACCAATTGTTTTTGTTCGATAAATACATCAACCAATAGCCATTTCAAGAAAGAAGTTACTAAACTTAAGCTTAACGCACCTAAAAAAATAGGGGAGATTAATCTTACCAAAGGCAAACTAAGTAGGTTGTTCTTTACAATTATTATTCGGTAACTGTGCGAAACAAAAAGGCAAATTGCATAAATTGAGCAAAGGCTCAACATAAATTTTAGCGAAAAACTACCATATGCAGAAAAATTAAAATAACCAACAAAAATGGTATATACCAACCAACCAAAAAGTTGTAAAAGCCAATATAGTTTGGTTTTTGAATAAATCAAGGATAGAAATAATTGGTTTATAAACTAATTATAAAACTAACAAAATTAACTTAAACTACAACCCTAACAGCAACAGGTTTAAAAACTTGTTAGGATTAAATTAACATTATTCTCCTAACCACGCTTTTCTCAAACTAATTTGTGACAAAGTTGCCGATGGATTTATTTCTATGAAATAAGGAATTGTTTTTTCTGCTTTTGTGGCCTTAGCTTTTAATGTTATTGTCGATTTTTTTTTCTTTTTTAATCGCTCTATAGTTATTGTAATTTTATCGCCTTCTTGCGTGTTCTTTTTGTAATCGTTTATCACCTCGTTAAAATTATCAGAAACTAGTGCTTTACCATTAATAGCCACCAATTCATCATTAATTTTAAAACCTAGATTTTTTCCGTAATCATTCA
>PHDR01000093.1 GCA_002841035.1 Bacteroidetes bacterium HGW-Bacteroidetes-12
TTATGTGTGTAATTTCAGGGTTAAATACATCATGGCTTTTCTCCTTCCAGTTGTCTGTAAATGACTAAACAGATTAAAAACGGCAGGTTTTTCAAAAAAATTCTCTTACTCCATGCCACAACAAAAAAGAAAAACATTACGCTTTTCTTTTTTGTTGTTTACCAACGTACCAGTTGGTACGTTGGTAAACATAAAAATTTTAACGGTAAAACCCTAAATAATTTTTTAAAATACCTTTATTAAAAACCTCAAGCACAAAATCAATCAAATCAGCTTTAGTGGCTTTATTCAAAACACGTTCATTGGAAGTTTGGTTATAGATTTTTTCAAGGCAATCACTAACAGAACTGTTTTTTGAAATGTACGTGCTTGTTTTAAGCTCTAAGCAAATAAATTCATCGGTATCATAACCAAACTGCTCAATCCAAGAATTATCGTCTAACAAAGTGGTTAAAGCAATTTTTTTGTCAGGTACATCTTCGACAGTTCCGATAACTTGAAAGTTTTCCATAACATTATCATCAGGAGAAAAGCAAACCCCTTCAGGTGATAAAAAAATAAAAGATTTCATACGTATATATTTAGATTTAAAAAATTAAAATAATTGAAGCTCCAATTGTTCCATTTGAATTTTTTGTATGGCTTGGGCGGGTTGAAGTACCTCACGTCTTAGGTAAATAAAACTATCATCAGGTTCGATTTTAGTAATTCCTGGAGTATTAATATTGAGCTGATACCCAAAGAACCATTTGTTCATTAACGAATCCATACAGGACACCTCTCCACGAATACCATTAACACTTAAATTTAGGGCAGTCATTTTTGTACAAATAGGGTCTAAATCCGCACCAAAGAAAAAATTAGTATGATTTAATTTTGCTCCACTAAGCAACATTCTACCACTACCACACGCAGGGTCAAGAATAGTTTTTCCATTAGTAATGGTTTCATCCATACTAATTTGAGCCATAAAATAGCAAATATGTTCAGGGGTGAAGAACTGCCCGAAGTGTTTACTTTTGCTACGTGAAGCAATACTCATATACACCTCTCCTAAAATATCTGTATAAGGATTTTCAATATTAGCACAAACCAAAAGCGAAAGCAACTCAGGAAAAGCAGTTATAAGGTCAGTATTTCTATACGGCTCAATAGCTTTAAAATAATCATCCTCATACTTTCCGCCACTATAAGCAGCAATACAAGCCGTTAGAAAATCATCAAAAACACGATGATAATCAAACTTATAAATAAATTTTTCAAGGATTTTTTCAAATTTAGTAATAAACATAGTAGTAGGCATATAAAAAAATTTAAAGTGAAACAAATAATTGACTTGAAAACAATTTTCTTGTGCAGCGGTAAGCAGTAGCATCAACACTAATAACAGCAAGTCTTAAACAGTATCTGTTTGCTGTTTCAAACTCACTCAATTTAAACCGCTCTTTAAGGGAGTCCATCAAAAAATCAGCTACATTTTGACTGTCCAAACTCCTAGCCCAAAGCACCCTATTTTTATTATTGGTGTCGATAATTTCCAAGTTAGCAATACCTTTCCGGTGGTAACCCAAAGGCAAATCAAGTTCCCAATGAGCGATAATTTGAGCCTCATTTTCCGCCACAGTTTCGATATTAGTAACCTCATTAATTAAAAAGATTTCTTTGTTTTTATTAAAAAGCAATAAAGCTTCTTCGATTGAAATAAGTACAAAATAATTTTCAGGGTAATTCATAATTTAAAATAATTTAGTTTAAGGAATACCCCCGATTTCTCGGGGGATTTTAAAAATTTAAGCGACCAATTCCAATTTTTCAATTTCTGCAAATTCTAAAATAAAATCGGCAGCTTTTTGAGCAGTTGCAGCAGCTTTAAAAAACACTTGAATGTCATTTTTAAACGCTTTTAGCCAACTATCAAGATAAGCAGCGTTATTAGTAAAATCTTTTTGAATACCAATAGAACCACAAATAAGAGCAGCCGAAAACTCGGCAATAAGTTCTTCAAAGGCATAATCTTTATCAGCGAATAGGTTGCCTTTTTTTCTGTTTAATCTATGGGGAGCACCAGACCAATGAGAGAGTTCATGAAAAGCAGTATTATAAAAGTGTTCAGCCGAAAGAAACTGATTTTTGTAAGGAAGTACGATTTCATCTTTAATTCGGTCGTAATACGCATTATCAAATAAGATATAATGAATGTTAGCTTTAGAGTTGGTTAAAATAGTGTCGGCAATTTCTAAGCCGTTAAAATCATCGTTAAAAACCACATTGGGCGTATAAAAATCATTTGGTAAGCCCTCAACTTGAGCAACATTAAAAACAAAATAAAAGCGAACAAAACCAATTTTTTTAATACCAAGTTCCGCAAGAGATTTACCTGTAGAAATGGTAAATTTAATTGCTTCACTTTCTTTAATAGTTTCGTCTTTCTCATTTTTGTAGATAAACTGAAAATAGATAATAGGCGTACCTTTAGCCCCTTTAAGAACAGTTGCACCGAGTTCTTTAGCCTGTTTAAAAGTTACCCATTTATTAGCCTTATAGGCTTTTTCATCTTTCATAATAGATAAATAAATTTGATTAAAGCCTTTATACACGCTATTTGAAGCAGGATTTAGAGCATTATCAAAAACAGGAAGCCAAGGTTTTACCCAATTAGAAGCCTTTGCATCTTCAAGGCGTTGAACAATTTTTGCTTGAATTTCTTCATAAATTTTCTTACTCATTTTAATTTAGTTTAAGGATTAATATGTATTAAAATTATACTATAAAGATACTTACTATCAGCATTTTAGCCTAAAATTACACCTCAAAGAAATGAACATAAACACCCCCTCTTTCTTTTTTTCCGAAAGCCTAAAAAGTGGTTGAAAAAAATATTCAGACACGCTATACTTGTGAGGCACGAACCCATAGCAAGGCTGTTAAATATTTTTTTCAACTACTTTATTTATCAGGATAAGTGCTTAGTGTTTTATGTTTTATCACTAAAGAAAGGATGAGCGAGTAAGCTTAGTGCATAAAATATGAAATAATAAGCTCTTAGACATTAGCACAACTATTTAATCAATGGTTACGTTTTTCAAAAGAAGTGAAGTGCCAGGTAAGGCACAAACGCATTGAAGAAAAATAGTAACGATTGAAATACTCAAGGAAAATGGATTAAGAATTTTTTCCTGAAGCGACAGTATGGAGAGAAAGGGAAATTCTTAATGTATTTTCATAAAAAAATCCCCAAGACAAAGGCAATAAAAAACCCTCCTTCCTATTGGAAAGAGGGTTTTAGTTAGAAAAGAGTTAAGGATAGAAGTGGCATCCTTTTATTTATTACAAAGAAATAAAAGATAAAACGGATAGCCTGTTACAACTCCCAAAAATTACATACTCATTTCTTTACTTCTTTTTTTTTCTTGACCTTCACTTTTTTCAGCGGAAAGATCAACAGTAGGTGCATGTTCGGCATCAATAACCTGCTCTTTAGAAGAATTAAGTTCAATATACCCTGCATTAACTTTTGTGGTATATCTATTCCCATTCTCCGTTGCAAACTGTCCGTTTTCTACACTGCCTTTCACCCCAACGGTATCTCCTTTAGAAAGCTTATTTTGCTCAGCCATTTCAGCTGTTTTTCCATACAAGGAAACATTGTAAAACATTACCTTATTTTCACCCTCTTTAGTCGTTTTATGGTTATTAGCAAGGCGAAGATTGGCAATCAGCATATCTCCTTTATTTACAAACTCAGGGTCAGCAGTCAAATTACCTTTAATTTCAATTTCATTATGATTCGTAATAGTAGGTTTCACGCCTTTTTCAAGTACCAATGTTTGATTGGCGATAATAGCATTTTGATAATGTTTACCCGCTTTACCATCTAACTCATAAAAATTTGCTTTTCCAGATACCTCTACAAAAGCTCCTTTATCAAGACCTAATTTTTTAATTTCTTCGGCCTTATCTCCAAAAGCCACCACAGAAATATAATTGGTATCTATGCCTGTTTTTCTTTTAACAGGATGAGCCACAGAAAATTCAGCCATCAAATGGCCAGATTTTGTTTCTTTAAAATTAGGCTCTGCAGCTAGATTGCCTTTAACAGTTTGCTTGTTTATAGCCAAAGCCTGGCTTTCTTTTTTTGTTTCCATTTTTAAATAGTTTAAGGATTAATAATGAGGGGCGAAATTATTAAAAACCACTTAATGAGAAAAATAAAAAAGAATAAATTGGATAAACTTTTTTCCTTATAGATTTAACACTATTTTTTCAACTATTCTACTCTAAAAAAAGCACACTATTTTTTATTCACTACCTAAAAAATGATTTTTTCATTTAAAGCCATAAACCTATTTAGGTATTTTTACCTATATATTTGGACTAAATTACTAGGTAAAAATACCTAATTTATCTATATAGTTATTAACAACTTAGCCTTAAAATTATTTTTTATTAACAAAATAAGTCGGTTTAAAGGCACTAAAAAATCATTACTTATTTATTGAAACCTTTTTAAAAATGGACTAAATCCACTATTTTGATGTAGAGTAGTTTATTAACAATAATAAATAATCTTTTTTTTTATATAACTTTCTTTATAGGTTTGGAGGGTAAAAAAGGTTAATAGACCAAAGAATGGTTTTTGATAATAGTTAAAGAACATATTAACATTGAAGCAATTGCACTAGAGAAAAGGCTGGTAGAATTAGAAGCGTTGTTAGCTCAAACTAAAAAAAAACTTCAACATGAAGCTGAATACAACAAACACCTAGAAGCAATTTTAAAGGAAGAGCAACCCGTTAAAAGGTCAAAAATAATTACCCTTAAAAGTGCAACGAAAATAGAGTTTGTGCATGTAGATGATATTATTTGTTGTGATGCAGATGAAGTTTATACACATGTACAATTAAAAAACAACAGGAAAATTACAGTGGTAAAAACATTAAGTGCATTTGAAACCCTATTAGAAGGACACCATTTTTTTAGAATAAGTAAAAGCCACATTATTAACCCAAGTTATATTATCACATTGTATAAAGACCGAAACCAAATTTTACTTCAAGGAAATATTGTATTAGACATTGCCAGAAGAAGAAGGGTGGAGTTTTTGAAAACACTTAATTATTAACGAACAAATTGCTTTAAAAATTAATTACTAAACATAATCTAAATATCGATAAAATGAAAAAAACAAAACAAATTTTACTATTGAGCTTATTCCTGATTTGTTCAATTAATACTTTTTCACAAAAAATAGTGGTAGGAGAAAAAGATACTATTGCCTCAATAAATACATCAGGTATTGTAACAGATGCAATGAACAATCAAATAGGTGAAATTACTTCATCAGGGGTGATAAAAAATGCTCAAGGAGAAACTTTAGGTAATATAGTTGGCAATGAGTTCATAGACGTGTCAGGAATTGTAAGAGGAGAAAAAGTAGTAGTAGGAAATGAAACTCAAATAAAAATGGGTGGAGATGTAATAATAGCAACCGTTCAGTCTAGTAATAAAATAATAGACTATCACACCAATCAAGTATTAATAAATTCAGTAGGAGTTGTAAGTGAAACTCAGCTTATTGCTTATTTCTTATTTTTTTAACCCTAATTAAAATTTACAATGATGAAAAAAATTATATATGTATCAGCACTGATTATTTGTGTATGGAGTTTAAACTTAAATGAAATAACAGCTCAAATATATTTTGGCACAAATACCCTTAGTGCAACTGGTAGTGCTTTAGGCACAGGAAACACATCCAACTCTAGTTATACTTTTGCTTCTGGTCAGAGTTCACAAGCAACAAATTCTTATAGTTTTGCTCATGGGTTTGGTGTTCAAGCTTATGGTCAGTATGCTGGCTCTATGGGGGTTTTGTCATATGCTAATGGATCAAGATCTTATTCATATGGGGAAGTTGCTAGAGCTACTGGATCATATTCATATTCATTTGGTAAGTCGGTTAATTCTACAGGTAACCATTCTTTTGCAATTGGAAATTCTTCTACAGCAAGTGGTTTATATGGGTATGTTTTTGGGGTAGCTTCACAAGCTGTTGGAGATTATTCGTTTGCTATAGGGAGGTATTCAGTAACAAATGGCAATAACTCCTATAGTATAGGAGAATATGTTAGTACATCTAGTGCCAATTCCACGACTATAGGTAGAGGTGTAAATTCATCAACAAAACTTGATAATAACCAATCTAACACTTTAATGGTTGGTTTTAATAGTACTATCCCCACTTTTTTTGTTGGTGCTTCAAGTGGTTCAGGAACCACAGGAAAAGTAGGAATAGCCACTAGCAGCCCAATAAGAACATTTGATGTAAACGGAATGTCTCATTTTTCTGATACCATGAGCATAGGTACCACCAAAACAAATGGTTCTATGCTTGCCGTTGCTGGAAAAATAAGTGCAGAAGAAGTAGAAATTAGTTTCTCTTCAACTTGGCCAGATTTTGTTTTTAGTACTTCTTATGAATTAAATACACTTGCTCAGGTAGAAGAATATATTACTAAGCACAGTCACTTACCTAATGTCCCTTCAGCAGAAGATGTTGCTAAAAATGGAATTAACATAGCAGAAATGGATGCTATTTTACTACAAAAAATAGAAGAGTTAACACTTTACACCATTGCTCAACAAAAGCAATTGGATGAACAGCAAAAATTAATTGAAGAGCAAAGTAAATTAGTTGAAGCGTTAATCAAAGATAAAAAATAATTAATCAACTATTTTATTAGTTGGCAAACCATAAATCTAAGTAAATGTTTAAATTATACACTTATTTCCTTAGTTGCTTATTTTTAATAGTTGCTTCTAACACTTTTGGGCAAGCAGTAATAACGCTTGACCAACCTGAATCAGGAAACCAAACTCATATAGCAAAAGAAAAAGTTAGGTTTGTACCAGGTTATGGTTATATTCCAACGGGAACGGATAAGATGGTAGCTTATACTTCACCATTTTTTGTGCAATATTCTACAACTCAAGAAACCTCTAATGCTTTAGGAAGTATAGAATTACTTCCAATTAGTGGAAAACTTCCTTATTATTTTTTTTGGAATGATGGAGACCAATCTCATAATAGATATGATTTAGAGTCGGGAATATATAGTGTTACCATTGTTGATTCTTTAATGGATTCTGTTAGTTTGGTGATACCTATTGATGCGGAAGCCCAAATTGCAAATTCGAAAGGAGTAACTTTTAACAATCGTTATTTAGAAAAAACAGCAGCCGACAGTTGGGGTAATGGAAAAATGAGTTTTACAAATGTAGTAAAAGGAGATGGATCTGTAAGAGTTGAAATAATAAACGATAACAAAGAATGGGCTTTTGGATATAGGTTATCAGCTAACGTTCAGGCTGTTTATTATAATGATTTAGATTATGGATTTTATATTAATAGTAGAAATGTCTTATTTACATGGAATAAATCAACTAGTACCCTTACCAATGTAGGTTCAATTACAGCAGGAGACATTTTGAGTATAGAAAGAGAAGGAGGGTTAGTAATATTCAAGAAAAATGATAATTTAATTAGCGAAGTAAGTGTTAGTATTGATAATGAATATCGACTTGATTTTTCTATGTTTTCTAACCAAGCTAGAATTAGAATTCATGTTATTAATTTTTTATTTTGGCCAAGAGCTATAGCAAGTATTACACACTTAAACTGCTATGAAGGAAACGATGGGGCTATTAATTTAGCCTTATCAGGCAACATAAATGCCATAACTGGATTTGAGTGGTCTACTCCTGGCAGTCCTTTTACTTGGACAACTCAAAACATTTCAGGACTTGCTCCAGGAGAATATATATTAACTATTTTTTATGGAGCAAGTTCAACTGTGGGTTATTCCTATTATGTGGGGTATGAAGTGGAGTGGAAAAATATACGTGAAGCTACAACAAATGGAAATTCCATAACAAAAACAACTGCCATTAGTTATGGAACGAGTGGAGCTTCTTCCATAAATGTGTTAAGAACTAATCAAAGTGGTTGGATAGAATTTAAAGTTCCTCAATACCTGAATAATTTTACTGTTGGGTTTTCTGATTTAGATGCTGACCAAAACCCCAATTCCATTGAATATGGACTTGTCTTTTTTTATATTCCATTTCCACCTCCTTTTGGTACGTATAATTTATTTGGAGTTATTGAAAGTGGAGTTATTGTTCCCAACTCTATTGCGTCCTATAATACAAATGAAGCATTTAAAATAGACTATTATCCATCTGCTAATCCCATACCAGGGAATTATGGAACTATTACCTATTCAAGAGCAAATGCTACTTTTTTGAATTGGCATACAATACCTCCACCAAATAATCATATCTCTACAATTACTACCCAACCTCCAGTAACTTTTTTATTAGACATAGCCTTATCTGAACAAGGAAAAGGAATTACAAGTGTAAACACTTCTTTTGGATGTCCTCCTCCAGAATATGCTATACTCGATAAAAAATTAAATGCAGGGTTTTATTCTACAATAAAACAGCACTTGAGATTTCTATACAATGAAGAGTATAACAACTTAGGAACACTTAATGCTGTAATTTATGGAGAAACCAAGACAGTAGCTCATTCTATTCCAACACAAACAATAACAAAATCAGGAGTCAATTATTTTGATTTAGATTTAACAAATTTATCTCCTGCCCTAATTCCAAATAAATTCTATGTATTAGAAGTTACTAATTCTAAAAATGAAAAATATTTATTAAAATTTCTTTATCAATAAGATTATTATGAAAATTAAAAACATACTCTTTATAACATTAGCA
>PHDR01000094.1 GCA_002841035.1 Bacteroidetes bacterium HGW-Bacteroidetes-12
TACACAAATTTTCGCAGATTTGTTTCACAGATTTATCAACAACTTACTTATTTTTTATTAGGTGTGATGCTACTTCCCCGAGAAATCCCCGAGAAGTCGGGGAGGGCAGGGGCAGGCTGTGGTGTTTAAATTCAAACAAAAACAACCGCCTTTGGCGGTTAACAATCTGCGGAAATTTGTGTAATCTGTGGCAAAGAAAAGAAAAACATGTGGCTGAATAGTTACATTTCCTTTATCATTCTACCTAACTCCATCATTTCATCTCTCAATCTTGCCGCTTCTAAAAAATCTTCTTGCTTGGCGGCTTCTTTCATTCTGCTTTGTGTTTCAACTAACAGTTTTTCTAACTGAGGTTTGCTCATGTATTGAACCACAGGGTCGGCAGCAACACTTGGTTGCTCACTAATATTATCTAACAAATAAAAATTATCTGGTGAAGCCGATTTGCCAAACATGGTTTTATCTCCACTTGTTTTGTTTTTATTTAAAGCTGTGGGTACAACATTATGTTCGGCATTATATTGCAGTTGTTTTAAGCGTTTTCGGTCTGTTTCATCTATCGTTTTTTGCATCGATTTTGTAATCTTATCGGCATACATAATTACCAATCCGTTTAGGTTTCTTGCGGCTCTTCCAGCTGTTTGCACAAGTGAACGCTCCGACCGCAAAAAACCTTCTTTGTCGGCATCTAAAATAGCAACCAACGAAACTTCGGGCAAATCCAATCCTTCTCTCAATAAATTCACACCAATTAACACATCAAATAATCCGTTTCTTAAATCTCTTAAAATTTCAACTCGTTCAATGGTGTCAACGTCAGAATGAATGTACCTGCATCTCAACCCATTATTATCAAAATAAGTGGTTAATTCCTCAGCCATTCGTTTGGTAAGCGTTGTAACCAATACCCGCTCGTCTTTTTCTGCACGTAGGTTAATTTCTTCCATCAAATCATCAATTTGATTTAAACTCGGACGAATTTCTATAACAGGTTCTAATAATCCTGTGGGGCGAATAATTTGTTCTACCACCACGCCTTCCGATTCTTTTAGCTCAAAATCGGCAGGAGTAGCACTTACATAAATGGTTTGATTTAATAAACTTAAAAACTCATCAAATTTCAGTGGTCGGTTATCCATGGCAGAAGGCAATCTAAATCCGTATTCTACTAAATTTTCTTTTCGAGAACGATCGCCTCCATACATAGCTCCAATTTGAGAAACCGTTACATGGCTTTCATCAATCACCATTAAAAAATCTTTGGGAAAATAGTCTAACAAGCAGAAAGGACGAGAGCCAGGAGCTCTTCTATCGAAATAACGGGAATAGTTTTCAATTCCTGAACAGTAGCCTAATTCACGCATCATTTCCATGTCGTAAGTAACTCGGTCTTCTAGTCGTTTTGCTTCTAAGGGTTTACCAATTTCTTTTAAAAAAATTAAATGCTTGAATAAATCATCTTGAATATCTTTTATAGCTTGATGTATGGTATTTTGAGTAGTATTGAAAATAGTTGCCGGGTAAATGTTTAGATAGGTGAAACTTTCTAACGAACCTCCATTTACAGGATCAAAAGATTCTATTTCTTCAATTTCGTCACCAAAAAAATAAATACGGTAAGCAATTTCAGCATAGGCAGGATAGATATCTACGGTATCTCCTTTTACTCTAAAATTTCCTCGCTGAAAATCTGCTTCCGTTCGGGAATACATGGCTTGTACCAATTGCAATAAAAACTTATTTCTGCTGATAACATCACCTACTTTTAGTTTTATGATGTTTTCCTGAAAATCGGTTGGGTTACCAATACCGTAAATACAAGAAACAGAAGCTACCACAATTACATCTTGCCTACCTGAAAGCAAGGCAGTAGTTGCACTTAACCGCATTTTTTCTATTTCATCGTTAATAGACATATCTTTTTCGATATATACATCTGTAACAGGTAAATAGGCTTCAGGTTGGTAATAATCATAGTAAGAAACAAAATATTCTACGGCATTGTGAGGGAAAAATTGTTTAAACTCACTATACAATTGAGCTGCAAGCGTTTTGTTGTGACTTAAAATTAAAGTAGGACGTTGAACTTGCTGAATAACATTGGCGATGGTAAATGTTTTTCCTGAGCCGGTAACACCAAGTAATGTCTGTGCTTTAGCACCTTTTTTTAAACCTTCTACTAATTGTTTGATAGCTTCTGGTTGGTCGCCTGTTGGTTGAAAATCGGATATTAATTCAAATGCCATAAGGCAAAATTAAGGATTTGTTTGATGGAACTATAAAAAATCCTGACAGGTCTTCAAGACCTGTCAGGATTCAATAATCAGACTTCTTTGATTTCACGCAATAAGTAATTCATAAGGTATTCCAAGTCCTTTATGAAGAGCTTTAATCATTTTTAAAGTTAGTTCTCGCTTCTTATTCAACACTTCGCTAACTAAACTTTTGCTACCAAAATATGTAACAAGGTCTTTGTTTTTCAATTGCTTTTCTTGCATAATATATTTAATAGCCTCAATAGGATCAGGAATACTTAAGGGATAGTGTTCTTCCTCATATTTATTAATTAACATAATAAGTATTTCTGCTCGGTCAGCTTCAGGTGTATTTGGAAGACAATCAAATACTTTTTCTAATTCTACTAAAGCAGCTTCGTAGTCAGCTTCAGTTTTTAGTGGTTTAATTAAGTTGTCCATAATTACTTTCTTTTTTTTATTAGTAATGATTCAAATGGTGTTAGCGTCTATTTTATCATATTCTGCATGGGTTCCAATAAATTTTATCCAGCCCCACTGCATATTAAAATTAAATTTTACTATTAATCGGTACTTGTTCCCTTTTATATTAAAAATCATTCTGTTATCACTAATAATGTCTGCTGTTGAGTAATCTTTTTTTACATCAGCAGGAGATGTCCAATTTCTTTTCATTGCCGTTTGATACCACGTTAAAAGAGGAGTTTCTGCATCTGCATGTTTGGTGTAAAACTCCACCAGAGTTCTACGAGAAACTATATTCTTCATTTAATTAGGTTAACTGTTAAAAAGATAATTTAGAAATACCATAAAACTTTGATGCAAATATACAAAAAAAGTTCGCTATTAGCGAAATGTATAATTTTAGTAAGAATGACAGTATTGAAAAGGCTTTGTGTATAGGCAAGACCCCAATCGGGGGATTTAGGGGACCTTCCCCATTACCCTCTCTACTAACAATAAATTATTATTAAGATGAGGATTGTTCTTCAGGGCATTTAATACCTGATTTAGTTTGTTTTCATACTGATTTTTAGGTGCAATTTTTAGTTGAGCGATGTAGTAAATGGCTTTTATCACCAAATCGTTTTCTTCCATGGAAACAAAGTTTTTAGTGAGTTTTTTATAGCGACTGTAATTCTCTACCACTTCATCAAAACTTTTATCTTGAAAATGAGCCATCAACAACACTACAAATAAACCGTCATACATTTTTTTGAATGTCTTTTGTTGGTATTCGTGCAGCACTTTTTCAATGAGTTTAATACTTGTTTTTTCCTGATTATCTAAAATAAGGAACATGGCATAAACATTATAAAAATTAATGTATTTGAGATAATTCACTTTTTCCCAATCGAGTTTGTTGCTCAATTCTTCAAACAAGCTAATAATTTCTTTTACCTCTTGTTGTAGTTTGTCATTTAGCGGTTTGCAGTAATAATCGGTAATAAAAAAACTACCTTTAATGCTTAGTGCTAACATTAATCCCGAGTCGAGTTGGTTGTTGGCGTGATAAAATTTTTGCCATTTATTGATGATGGAAGAACAGGTTTTATTTATTTCTTTTTCACCTAATGTTAGTCGAGTATGTTTTACTAACATATAATCTAAGCTCATCAATTTTTCTCTGTGTTGAGCAATAATTAAATAAGCATGCTTTTCAGCTAATTTTTTGGTGTATTCAATTAATTCAAGGATGTTTTTATCATAAAAAGATTTGTGGTTATAGTTGCTAAGTAAGTTTAAGTAAGATTGTCGGGCAATAATTTGTATGGAAAGAGAGGAAGAATTAAAATGATTTTTAAAAAAATCTAAATCTTTTGGGTTTAGAACTTTTTGTTCTTCAATTAATGTGGTAGAAGTAAGTTCATCTTGTTTTTGTAATAAAATTCTTAACTCGCTAAAAAGTGTTAAATGCTCTTTATTACTTTCTAAATTTAATTGTTTACCTATTGTTGTTGAAAGCAGTTTGTTTTGTTGCGTAATTTCAAAAAGATGAATTAATAACCCATAATCCTCAAATTTTTTAGCAACTTCAACCAATAGTTTTAGTTTTTCTATGGCTTCATCCTGTTTATCATGATAAATAATCCATTCAATTTTACTAATATTTTGTGTGAGAAAAGAAGGGAAATGTTGACTGATAAATGAAAAATAGTTGAGTGTATGATGGTTAAGTTGATTGAATTTTTTCAGTGTTTCTTTGCTGGCATTCTCATAAACAGCTTTGCAATAAAAATCTATATTTTGATAAGGTGTTGTTTTAAGATGATGAATTAATTTTTTTGATAGCAGTTGGTTTTTGGCAGCCAAATACGCTTCAAACAAATCTAATTGCTGGGTAGAACAACATGATGCTATTTTTTGTATTAGAAATTCCATTTTAATTAATTTTTTGTTACTACTTAACCACCTCTTTTTTTGCCACAGATTTCATTAATTTTCGCAGATTACATACGCAGATTTTGTTTTTCTTTAAAAAATCTGTGAAACAAATCTGTGCAAATCTGTGTAATCTGTGGCATTATAGGTGGCTGAGCATTAACAACCATTTTTAAAACTCATCTGATTTTGATAAAAATACGGGATTTTTTTTTAATAAAATCATATCTTAATTTTACATCACTAATTTAAACTAAATGTTATGGAAAAATTACAAACTATCCTTAAAAACACCACAAAGAAAGATGTTTTTATTTTTATTTTATTATTTGTGTTATTGTTTTCGTCAACCGCTTTGTTTTCGCAACATCAAATAGGGCATACTACTATTACTTTTCAGGATGCCAATAGAAATAACCGCAGTATAGAAACAGAAATTTATTATCCAGCAGCAACAGCAGGGACAAATGTAGCTATGGCTTCGGGGCAATATCCTGTAATTGTATTCGGACATGGTTTTGTGATGGCTTGGAGTGCTTACGAAAACTTATGGACAGAATTTGTTCCTAGAGGTTATATTATGGTTTTCCCGACAACAGAGGGAAATATTTTTAGTACAGACCACCAGAAATTTGGTTGGGATTTGCAGTTTTTAGTACATCAAATGCAACTAGAAGGAGCAACAGTAAGTTCTATTTTTCATAATGGCGTAGCTCCAAAAACAGCTTTAATGGGGCATTCTATGGGTGGTGGAGCAGCTTTTTTAGCAGCAGATTCATTGGTTCAATCTAACACGCCTTATTTTACAACATTAGTGGGATTAGCTCCAGCCGAATCAACAACCAATGGTGTTTCATCTATTAATTCTGCATTGTCAGTTACCGTTCCTTCACTTATTTTATCGGGAGCTCAAGATGGTGTTACTCCACCAAATGACCATCATATTCCAATGTATAATTCATTAGCCTCTAATTGTAAAACCTTTATTTCTGTTATTGGTGGGGCACATTGTTATTTTGCAAAGGCTAATTTTAATTGCGATTTTGGTGAGGGAACTTCATCAACAGGAATTTCAATTACAAGAACGCAGCAACATCAAGTTACTTTTGATTTTGTGAATCCTTGGTTAGATTACACCTTGAAAGGTAATTGTGCTGCTTTTGTTGAATTTAATGATTCTTTGCAAAATTCACCGAGAATAAATCAAAATCAGTCTTGTACACCAAATCCTGTTCCGACTATTGTGGATAATAACAATGTGTTGACCTCCTCTACAACAGGAGTAAGTTACCAATGGTATTTAGATGGCAACCCAATTCCCAATAGTAATTCTGTTTCTATTACAGCAACAGCATCAGGAAATTATGAAGTGGAAGTGTTTTATACAGATGGTTGTAGTGAAATTTCAGCTCCTTTTGTTTTATTAGTTACGAATATAGAGATTAATAATTTTAAAGGAAATATAATTGTATATCCTAATCCAACCTCATCTATTTTAAATGTTGAATTTTCTGATAGCAAGCTTTATGTGGCAACTATAGTTGATTTTCTTGGTAAAGAAGTGCTAAAAGAACGTATTGAAAATAGAAAGATAGATATTTCTGCACTTCCGAGTGGAATATACATGCTACAACTTCAATCTGAAAAGTTGGTTTATACTACTAAAGTGGTGAAGAATTGACAGTTTTGCAGTTAGTGCTCCATCTCCTCCAAATATAACTAGTTCTCTGTTTCAAGCATTTGTTTGGAATTATTTTAGAAAATTAGCAATTATTTCTTTTCCATATTGGGTAAGAATAGACTCTGGGTGGAATTGAACACCATATAATTTATATGTTGTATGTCTTAACGCCATAATTTGCTTGTTTTCTTCTACAGCAGTAATTATTAAATCTTTTGGAAAGTCACTTTGAGCAACTACCCAACTATGGTACCTGCCAATTTCAAATTGTTGCGGTAAGTTTTTGAAAAGTTTGTCTGATTTATCTAATACGCTAAGCTGACTAGCCACACCGTGAAAAACATGACTTAGATTCTCTAACTTTCCGCCAAAAACTTCTGCTATGGCTTGCATTCCTAAGCAAACGCCCAATATTTTTTTTGTTGCAACGTAAGTTTTTATTACATCTAATAATATTCCTGCATCTTTTGGTAAACCTGGTCCAGGGGAGAGAATAATTGTGCCGTAAGCATCAATAGCTTCAATGGAAATTTCATCGTTTCTAAAAACATCCACTTCATAATTAAGAGCTTCAATATAGTGAACTAAATTGTAGGTGAAAGAGTCGTAATTGTCTAATACTAAAACTTTTTCCATCATTTATTCGGAAACATTCAATTGAATACGCTCATTTCTGTTGGCTAATTCCCAAGCAGTAAAAAACACCAAACGAGTAATTTTTTCCATTTTAGAAAAGATAATCTTATCAACAGTATCAGTGGCTTTGTGGTAATCTTCGTGCACACCATTAAAATAAAAAATTACTGGAATGTTATTTTTTGCAAAGTTATAATGGTCGGAGCGGTAATAATAACGATTAGGGTCGTCTTTTGTGTTGTATTCATAATCTAGCTCTAAGTTGGTGTAGGTAATATTAGCAGTTTCATTAATTTCATGTAGTTCGTCACTTAACATATTAGAGCCTATGATGTAAACATAATTTTCGTTATCAGCATGTTTTTTATCCAACCTTCCTATCATATCAATATTTAGGTTGGCAATTGTATTTTCTAATGGATAAACAGGGTTTTCTGAATAATATTTTGAGCCAAGTAAGCCTTTTTCTTCGCCAGAAACATTAAGAATTAAAATACTTCTTCGAGGTCCTTTTCCTTCTTTTTTAGCTATCATAAAAGCTTCTGCCATTTCCATAATGGCAACTGTGCCAGAGCCATCATCATCGGCACCGTTAAAAACTTCGCCATCGTGTTCGCCTATATGGTCATAATGAGCACTAACCACAATAAGTTCGTCTTTCAAATCTGTTCCTTCAATATAGGCTAACACATTGTTTGTTTCAAAAACAGAAGTTTTTTTATTTATGGTAAGTTGTATTTTTTCAGTTGGCTGAATGGTTATGGTTTTTGATTTAGCATTAATTTTCTCCTTTAATTTTTGGGCTGATTTCTGTAATAAAGCATCTGCCATTGCCGAAGAAATAGTAAATAAAGGAAAATCATATTCAAGTACTTTTTCTAGTATTTTTAGTTTTTCGCCTTCAATAAAATGAAGGTAATTTTTAAGCATATCTTCTGTTTCAGTGTTAATTACAAGTATAGCTTTTGCTCCTTTTTCTTGTGCTTTTTTAACCTTTAAATTGCTTCTTCTATTACTCCAATCTGATGATTTTAGCGTATTGGTTACGGCAAAAACGCCTTTTTTGTTTTTTGGCTCCCCGTTAAAAATTATAATTATTTTATCCTTCACATCAACACCTTTATAATCTGAATAGCGTTCATCATCAATTCCATAACCTAAAAAAACAAATTCGGATTCTATTTTTTCAGATTTTAAAAATGTTGGGAAAGTAAAAAAATCTTTGTTTTGCAAAAATGTTTTTCCATTGAACGAAATAGACACTCCGCTTGCTTCTTGAGAAGTTACATAATAAGTTTGGTAGTAGTTTTTTTCATTATAAAAAGGAACATTCAAATGTCTATAAAAATCGCTAATGTATTCAGCCGCTTTTGTTAAACTTTCTGTTCCTGTTTCTCTGCCTCCATACTCATCGGAAGCGAGGATATGGAGATGTTTACTTAAATCTGCTTGAGTAATGGTTGCGGCATACTTAAGAGCAATGGAATCTTGTTGAGCAAAGCTAGAGGTAAATCCAATTAAAAAATAAGCGATTAAAAAAAGAGTGTTTTTCATAGTTATAGTTTATTGATAATTGCCGGTTTTCAGTTATTCAGTTTTCGGTTAACAGTTATTTGTCCACAACTTCAAATCTCAAACTTGAAACCTTTAACTATTTGTTATGTTTAGTCAATTTCCAAATTATTGGGTTTTTTAGCCAGTTTCTCTAATCCGAAAATTAAAATAAAACCAATAATAGCTAGTATGATTACGCCTATTATTTGTGGTTCTTCATGAAATTGGTTAGGTAAA